>NZ_RBZR01000009.1:0-119393 GCF_003628495.1 Ruminococcus sp. B05
AATATTTAATTCCACGTAACAAACGAATTGAGAAATATAAAGAAAAATGGTGTGCATAGAAAAACGACCGCGCATTTCGTACGATCGTTCATCAGCACTTTATTTTAGTTATTTAACTTGTCTACTTGACAGGAATCAGATCAGAGTTTAGTGGCTTTTTTATTCGTAAAAAAGCCACTAAACTCCGTCCCCGAATGGCACTCTCCCCCAATTGGCTCCCTTAGCAAAAACAAAAAAACATAAAAACCTACTTGACAAATAGGTAAAACAAGAATATAATAACTTTAACGCGTTAAACATACTAATTGGATAGGAAAGGTAGGAATCGTAAAATGGCAAATATTTATAAAAATACATTGGAATTAATAGGAAACACACCGCTTGTAGAGGTAACGAACATTGAAAAAGAGTTAGGATTGGAAGCGAGAGTTCTTGTAAAGCTTGAATACCTGAATCCGGCAGGAAGTGTAAAGGACAGAATTGCGAAAGCGATGATCGAGGATGCAGAGGAAAAAGGAATTTTAAAAGAAGGTTCTGTTATTATTGAGCCAACTTCAGGAAACACAGGAATCGGACTTGCATCTATCGCAGCAGTAAAAGGATATCGAATGATTCTTACTATGCCAGAGACAATGAGTGTGGAACGACGCAATATTTTGAAAGCATATGGAGCTGAGGTGGTTCTGACAGAAGGCTCACAGGGAATGAAAGGTGCAATCGCGAAAGCAAATGAGCTTGCAAAAGAAATTCCGAACAGCTTTATTCCGGGACAGTTTGTAAATGCAGCCAATCCGGCAGCACATAGAGCGACTACAGGACCAGAGATTTGGAACGACACAGACGGTGAAGTAGACATTTTTGTGGCAGGTGTCGGTACAGGCGGAACACTGACAGGTGTTGGTGAATATTTGAAATCTCAGAAAGCAGATGTGAAAGTTGTAGCAATTGAGCCAGCAACATCACCGGTTCTTTCAGAAGGAAAAGCAGGAGCTCATAAGATTCAGGGAATTGGAGCCGGATTTGTACCGGATGTATTAAATACAAAAGTGTATGATGAGATTATCATAATTGAAAATGATGATGCATTTGCAACATCAAAACAGTTTGGAAAATCAGAAGGAATTCTGGTAGGTATTTCTTCAGGAGCAGCCCTTAAAGGAGCAATCGAACTTGCAAAACGTCCGGAAAATAAAGGAAAAACAATCGTAGCATTGTTACCGGATAGTGGAGACAGATATTATTCAACTCCGTTATTTATAGACTAATAAAAACTTGAACCCAAAAAGCAGCACAGGCAAAGGAGATATGGAACCATGGCAAAAATTACAAGAGATCAGAGAAATTTTAAATTCGAAACATTACAGTTACACGTAGGACAGGAAACTCCAGATCCGGTTACAGATGCAAGAGCAGTACCGATTTATCAGACATCATCATATGTATTTCGTAACAGCCAGCATGCAGCAGATCGTTTTGGGTTAAAAGATGCCGGAAATATTTACGGACGTCTGACAAACCCTACAGAAGATGTATTTGAGAAGAGAATTGCAGCATTGGAAGGTGGTACAGCAGCCCTTGCAGTAGCATCAGGAGCAGCAGCGATTACATATACAATTGAAAATCTTGCTCAGCAGGGAGATCATATCGTATCTGCTAAAAATATCTACGGAGGTTCATTTAACCTTCTTGAGCATACACTTCCAAATTATGGAATTACGACAACATTTGTTGACATTTTTAATCTGGAAGAGGTTGAAAATGCGATTCAGGAGAATACAAAAGCAATTTACATTGAGACTCTTGGAAATCCAAATTCAGATGTAGTTGATATTGAAGCAGTTGCAAATATTGCACATAAACATAAAATTCCACTTGTTGTAGACAATACTTTTGCAACACCTTACCTTGTAAGACCAATTGAGTACGGTGCAGATATCGTAGTTCATTCAGCAACAAAATTTATCGGTGGACACGGAACAACAATCGGTGGAGTTATCATTGAAGGTGGTAAATTTGACTGGGAGGCTTCAGGAAAATTCCCATCACTGACAGAGCCAAACCCAAGCTATCATGGAATCAGCTTTACAAAAGCTTGCGGACCAGCTGCATTTGTTACAAAAATCAGAGCAATCCTCTTAAGAGATACAGGAGCAACAATTTCTCCAATCAGCTCATTCATTTTCCTTCAGGGACTTGAGACACTTTCACTTCGTGTAGAGCGTCATGTAGAAAATGCACTGAAAGTTGTTGAGTATCTGAATAATCATCCACAGGTAGAGAGGGTACATCATCCATCTGTAGATCCAGATCCAAAACAGCAGGAGCTTTATAAGAAATATTTCCCAAATGGTGGAGGTTCTATCTTCACATTTGAAATTAAAGGAGATGCAGCAAAAGCTCAGGAATTTATTGATAATCTGGAATTGTTCTCATTGCTGGCAAATGTGGCAGATGTGAAATCACTTGTTATCCATCCTGCGACAACAACACACAGCCAGTGCACAGAAGAGGAATTGCTTGACCAGGGAATCAAACCAAACACAATTCGTCTTTCAATCGGTACGGAAAATATTGATGATATTCTTCAGGATTTGGATGAGGCATTTAAAGCAGTTCAATAAGAATAGATAAAAATTTGGGGGAAATATGAAGGCGGTAGATAAATTAATCCAGCGTCAAAAATTAACAAAAGAAGAGTTTATAGAAATTTTAAAACAGCAGGATGATCCGGATATCCGAGAGCTTCTAAAAGAAGAGGCCATCAGGTTAAGAAAACACTATTATGGAACGAAGGTATTTACAAGAGGGCTGATTGAATTTACAAACCATTGTAAAAACGATTGTTACTATTGTGGGATTCGAAGAAGTAATAAAAATGCAAAACGATTTCGTTTATCGCAGGAGGATATCCTGGCATGCTGTGAGAATGGTTATGAATTAGGCTTTCGGACATTTGTTCTGCAAGGCGGGGAAGATGTCTGGTACACGGACGCAAAACTGGTGGAGATTATTCGCAGAATCAAGACCTTATATCCGGAATGTGCAGTAACACTTTCAGTAGGAGAAAAATCTTATGAAAGTTATAAAGCTTATAAAGAAGCAGGGGCGGACCGCTACCTGCTTCGTCATGAGACTGCGGATGAACAACATTATGAAGTATTGCATCCGGCAGAGATGAGTCTTGCAAATAGAAAACAATGTTTGTATGATTTGAAGAAATTAGGATACCAGGTGGGAGCAGGATTTATGGTAGGCTCTCCGGGACAGAGCGTGGAAACTTTGGCAGAAGATTTATTATTTTTGCAGGAGTTACAGCCACAGATGGTAGGCATCGGTCCGTTTATTCCGCATCATGACACCTGTTTTGCTGAAAAATCAGCGGGAAGTGTGGAGGAAACATTATTTTTACTGTCTGTAATTCGTATTTTACTGCCGACAGTATTGCTTCCGGCAACGACAGCTCTTGGAACAATGGATCCGCAAGGAAGAGAAAAGGGACTCTTGGCAGGAGCAAATGTTGTAATGCCAAATTTGTCGCCCCTAAAGACAAGAAAACAATATGATTTATATGATAACAAGATCTGCACCGGAGAAGAGGCAGCAGAATGCAGAGAGTGTCTGGATAAGAGGATAGAATCTGTAGGTTATCAACTGGTAAATGAAAGAGGAGATGCTGTTCTGTAAAAAGAGCGGCATTTTTTCTTTTTTCTGAGAAGATTTTGTGCAAAAGAGAAAATTTCCTGCAAAATAAAACAAAAATTTATTTGACTCCACTAAAAATACTTGGTATAATATAAAACAGTTATGGATACCATATCTATATAGTGAGGCGCAGTAGCCAAGTGGTAAGGCGTGGGTCTGCAACACCCTGATTCATCGGTTCAAATCCGATCTGTGCCTTTTATCTATAAAGCCTGGAAATGCTAAGTTTCTCAGGCTTTTTTTATATATCAGGAAAGTGTTTTCCTAAATAAAATTATACGAGGTGAGGAAAGTGTTAAAAGCAGAAAATTTAACATTATATGTAAATGATAATGGGAGTCGAAAATGTCTTCTCAATGATATTTCATTTCATGTAGATGATGGGGAGATGTTAGTGATTACCGGACCAAATGGTGGTGGAAAATCTACGTTGGCGAAAACATTGATAGGAATTGAAAAGGCAGATAGTGGAAAAATCATGCTGAATGAGCAGGATATTACAGATTATGATATTAATCATCGGGCAAATGCAGGAATCGGATATGCATTCCAGCAGCCACCAAGATTCAAAGGAATGCCTGTTTCCAAGCTTCTTACATTGGCAGCAGGAAGAAGTCTGTCAATTGATGAATGCTGTGATTTGCTTACTGCAGTAGGATTATGTGCAGAAGAGTATGTAGAGCGTCAGATAGACGGGACTCTTTCTGGTGGAGAGATGAAGCGAATCGAGATTGCATCGGTGCTGGCAAAAGACCATGAATTATGTATTTTCGATGAGCCGGAAGCAGGAATAGATTTGTGGAGCTTTTCAATGTTAATACAGAAATTCGAAGAGATGCATAAAGAAAAGAAGCAGAGTCTGATCGTAATCTCACATCAGGAAAAAATCATTGATATGGCAGACCGTATTATGATCATCGACGATGGAGAGATTAAAAAAATAGGCAAAAGAGAAGATGTTCTTCCGTATCTGAACGGAGTTCAAAAGTGTCATAACTGTGCAGAAAACAGAGAAAGGAGAGCATAGACGGATGGTAAAGTTAGATCAGGTTACAGAAGAAGTATTGAATGTTATTAACGATAACAAGTTTAGTCAAAGCGGAGCTTTCAATCTGCGTCAAAACGGAACATCAATATGTCATGGAGACAGCGAACATATTAAGATAAAAAAGAAAGAGGATAAACCGGGAATAAACATTTATATCGATGGAGAAACAAAAGGCGAGGTAGTTTATATACCTGTTGTTGTCAGTGTATCTGGAATGACAGATCTTGTATATAATGATTTTTATATCGAAGACGGTGCAGATGTGTCGATCGTAGCAGGATGCGGAATCCACAATAGCGGATGTAATGAGAGCCGCCATGACGGAATCCATACATTCCATGTTGGAAAGAATGCAAATGTACGATATGAGGAAAAGCATTATGGTGAGGGAAATGGTACGGGAGGAAAAGTTTTAAATCCTGTTACTAATATTTATATAGGAGAAAATTCTGTATTTACATTGGATACAGCCCAGATAAAAGGCGTTGATTCGACAGTTCGCGAGACAATGGTGGAAATGGAAAAAGACGCAAAGTTGTATGTGACAGAACGTCTTATGACAGAAGGAGAGCAGACAGCAGAATCGAATATAGAAGTGAGATTAAACGGAGAAGACAGTTCCGCACAGATTATTTCCCGTTCAGTTGGAAAAGGCAGATCTGTCCAGACATTTCATCCAAAGGCTGTTGGAAATAATAAATGTCAGGCACATATCCAGTGTGACTCTATTATTATGGATGATGCAGAAGTCGGATCAATTCCAGAGATCAGAGCACGCAACCTGAATGCAGCGATTATCCATGAGGCGGCAATCGGCCGAATCAATGATGAGCAGCTGTTAAAATTGCGTACACTTGGCCTTACAGAAGAAGAGGCTGAAAATGTTATTATACAGAACTTCTTAAATTAGAAACACAGGAAATGATATGGCAGAAAAAAGAAGGTAGATAAGTTTGAATAATATGGAAAAGTATAGTCATGAATTGATTGTACCAAATGAAGATTTACCATTTAAAATGTTTTTATTTGAAGGAAGTCAGGGAAATTATTTCAGAGATAAACATTGGCATCGCTCGATTGAGATATTTGCAGTATATGAGGGTGGATTAACTTTTTATATCAATCAAGAGAAACATCCACTTGAGGCTGGAGAATTCATGCTTGTCAATTCTAATGAGATACATTCTATTGATGCGCAAGAGAAGAATCAGACAGTTGTTCTTCAAATGCCATTAAAAACTTTTGAAGATTATTTTACAGGCGAGCAGTTCATTCGCTTTACACATGATTCTACCGTGCAAGATGAGAAGGTCATGGAGTTGATCTGGAAAATGTACGACGCATATCTTGGCAAACAAAGTGGATATGAGATGAAGGTGAAAAGCTATTATTACATGCTTCTCTATTTGTTAGTTACAAAATATCGTGAGCTGGATGTCGACCAGGACATGTTAAAGCGAAACAAGAAACTGACACGATTATCAACCATCACTGCATACATAAAAGATCATTATACAGAAGAATTTTCATTGGAAACACTGGCCGAAATCTTTGGTTATTCGCCGACTTATTTGTCAAGAATGTTCCAGAAATATGCAGGAATCAATTATAAGAGTTATCTGCAGAGTATCCGGGTGCAGTATGCATATCAGGAGCTGACGAACACGGAGCATACGATTAGTGAGATTGCGCTAAATAATGGGTTCCCGAATAGTAAGGCGTTATCGAAGGTGTTTCGGAAGAAGTATGGAGTGCTGCCGAGTGAGTATCGCAGGGCAGGATTTCGAGAGGATTCGTGAGTGAGGGGGCTATAGGGGTCTTGTGTGGAATTGCTATTTAGTTTACTGGGTGACAATACGTTCCTTGCAAAAAATTAATATAAGAATTCTTGCTCAGATTCTATGAGCGGGAGACACATAAGAGCGTAAATTTTTGCTAAAAGCAAATGAATTTGAACTCAAACTTGCTGCTACGCAGCTTCAAACATGTTCGTTCAAATTTATTAACGCAAAAATTTACGCTCTAAGTGTCACCAGCGCCCATTTCATATTCGCTCGAATTTCTTATATCAATTTTTTTGCAAGTAATGTATTGACTCAAGTTGTGAAGTAAATAGTAACTTAAAGGATATTGGGGAAGTATCCTCATATCCCAGAAAAGTAAATCCATCATCGCTCCATCTATTTAAACCACGATACACCACAAAGCAAGAAAAAGACTATGCAATCCAGCGAATTGGAGTCGGGCTTGCCCGACGAAGCTGAGCAGGAGTGCATAGTCTTTTTCTTGCTTGGAATTGTCGTGAACTAAATAGCAATTTTACGCATGGACAATATCGTGTCTGAAACACAAAAAAGACAAAAAAGTGCCATATATTGGATAAGTATTTGGTCGAAGAAGCTGCAAAATCTTGTTATATTGAAAGTACAGGAGATCGCAAAGCGTTTAGGTTTCGAAAAGACCTCGCAAAGCGTTTAGGTAAGGAGGAACCAAAATCATGGAGATACAGAAAATTACAGATGCGTCATTTGGAAAATATGGACGGGTTCTGGAAGGGTATTCAATCGACAGGATCTTAAAAGAAATGGAGCATACCCCACTTCCGAAAGATGTCATTTATGTGCCATCCGTAGAAGAGATGGAAGCACTTCCGGAAGCAGAAGCATTCCAGAATCGTGCTTACGGTGGACTGCCGATTCAGATAGGGTATTGCAACGGCGATAATAACAAGTTAAATGCATTGGAGTATCACCGCTCATCAGAGATTAATATTGCAGTTACAGATATGATTTTATTGCTTGGTTCACAGCAGGATGTAAAAGAGGATTTTACATATGATACTTCTCTTGTAGAAGCATTTTATGTTCCGGCTGGGACAGTAGTGGAAATGTATGCAACAACATTGCATTATGCACCATGTACGGCAGTAGAAGGAGGATTCCGCTGTGTGGTAGTTCTTCCGGCTGGAACGAATACAGAGCTTACATTTCCTATCGGAGAGAACGGAGAAGATAAGTTGATCACGGCAAAGAATAAATGGCTGATTGCACATGAAGAAGCTGGAATCGAAGGTGCATTTTGTGGATTACAAGGTGAAAATATCACATTGTAAGTGAATAACTTATTTGAGATTCACGGAGTGTGTGGAAAACCGCCGGCTATTTGTATGGCGAATAAAACCAGAAACGAAAATAATGAGAAAATATAACAGATATAAAACAAAAAGAAAGGTTGGTATAAAAGATGAGTAATATGCCAGAATTGAAAATCGGAGTTGTAGCAGTAAGTAGAGATTGTTTCCCGGAGAGCTTATCCGTAAACAGAAGAGCAGCACTTATGAATGCGTATAAAGCAAAATATGGAGAGGCTGACATTTACGAATGTCCAATCTGCATCGTAGAGAGTGAAATCCATATGGTACAGGCATTGGAAGATATTAAAGCACAAGGATGTAATGCGTTGGTTGTATATCTTGGAAACTTTGGACCGGAGATCGCAGAGACATTACTTGCAAAACATTTTGAAGGACCAAAGATGTTTGTTGCAGCAGCAGAGGAGACAGGAGACAATCTGATTCAGGGAAGAGGAGATGCTTACTGTGGAATGCTCAATGCAAGTTATAATTTGAAATTGAGAAATATCAAAGCATATATTCCGGAGTATCCAATCGGAACAGCAGAAGAGTGTGCTGATATGATTGCTGAATTCCGTCCAATCGCACGTGCAATCATCGGATTAAATGATTTGAAGATTATCAGCTTTGGACCACGTCCACTGAATTTCCTTGCATGTAATGCTCCAATCCAGCAGTTATATAATCTTGGTGTTGAGATTGAAGAAAATTCAGAACTTGATTTGTTTGAGGCATTCAACAAACACGAAGGAGATGAGAGAATCCCTGCAATCGTAAAAGAGATGGAAGAAGAGCTTGGAGAAGGTAATAAAAAACCGGAAGTTCTTCCAAAGCTTGCACAGTATGAATTGACATTAAAAGACTGGATTAAGGAACACAGAGGATATCGTAAATATGTTGCGATTGCAGGAAAATGCTGGCCTGCATTCCAGACACAGTTTGGTTTTGTACCATGTTATGTAAACAGCCGTTTGACAGCACAGGGAATCCCTGTATCCTGCGAGGTTGATATTTACGGAGCATTGAGCGAATTCATAGGAACCGTTGTAAGTCAGGACACAGTTACATTGCTTGATATTAACAACAACGTGCCGGCAGATATGTACAAAGAAGATATTGAAGGAAAATTCCCTTACACACACAAAGATACATTTATGGGATTCCATTGTGGAAACACAGCATCAAGTAAATTATCGTTCTGTGAAATGAGATATCAGCTTATTATGGCAAGAGCATTGCCGGAAGAAGTGACACAGGGAACACTGGAAGGAGATATTGTGCCTGGAAATATTACATTCTATCGCCTGCAGAGTACATCAGACAACAAACTTCGTGCATACATAGCTCAAGGTGAAGTACTTCCGGTAGCAAGCCGTTCGTTTGGAGCAATCGGTGTATTTGCGATTCCGGAAATGGGAAGATTTTATCGTCATGTATTGATTGAGAAGAATTTCCCACATCACGGAGCAGTTGCATTCGGTAACTACGGAAAAGCATTATTTGAAGTATTCAAATATATTGGTGTGCCGGTAGAAGAAATCGGATATAACCAGCCGGCAGGAGTACGCTACCCAACAGAGAATCCTTGGGCATAGGAGATAAATGGTGCGGAAACACGCTCAGACATCGACTCGAAAAGCCCTCGTCTGATACCGAGGTATACCTAAACGCTAAGCTCGAAAAGCCCTTGCTAAGCGTTTAGGTAAAGAAAGGATTTTTAGATTATGTTATATATAGGAGTAGATCTTGGTACATCGGCAGTAAAGTTATTGTTGATGGATGAAAAGGGAAAAATTCATAATATTGTTTCAAAAGAATATCCGCTTAGTTTTCCGCATCCGGGCTGGTCGGAACAGAATCCGCAGGACTGGAAAGAGCAGTCACTGGCAGGGATCAAAGAATTGATCGCAGACGCGGACAAGAGCCAGATTGCAGGAATCAGCTTTGGCGGACAGATGCACGGACTGGTTGTGTTAGATGAGAATGATGAAGTGATCCGTCCGGCAATTTTATGGAATGATGGGAGAACAACAAAAGAAACAGATTATCTGAACGAAGTGATCGGAAAGGATAAGCTTTCAAAATATACGGCAAACATTGCATTTGCAGGATTTACAGCACCGAAGATTCTTTGGCTGAAAGAACAGGAACCGGAGAATTTTGCAAAGATCAACAAGATTATGTTACCAAAAGATTATCTTGCATATGTGTTAAGCGGTGTTCACTGCACGGATTATTCGGATGCATCCGGTATGTTGTTACTTGATGTAGAGCATAAATGCTGGTCAAAAGAGATGTTGGAAATCTGTAATGTAAAAGAGGAACAGCTTCCGACACTGTATGAGAGTTATGAAGTGGTCGGAAATGTGAAACCGGAGGTTGCAGAAGAGCTTGGAATTTTGACGAGTGTGAAAGTGATTGCAGGAGCAGGAGATAATGCAGCAGCGGCGGTTGGAACAGGAACGGTTGGAGAAGGAAGATGTAACATTTCTCTTGGAACATCAGGAACCATTTTTATTTCCAGCAAGAAATTTGGGGTAGATGAACATAACGCCTTACATTCATTCGACCATGCAGATGGTTACTATCATTTGATGGGATGTATGTTAAGCGCAGCATCTTGTAATAAATGGTGGATGGATGAAATTCTGAAGACAAAAGAATATGCTAAAGAGCAGGAACAGATTCGTAAACTTGGAGAAAACAAGGTGTTTTATCTTCCATATTTGATGGGAGAGCGTTCACCGCACAATGATCCAAAGGCAAGAGCAACATTTATAGGAATGACAATGGATACAACAAGAGAGGATATGACACAGGCAGTTCTGGAAGGTGTTGCATTTGGGTTACGTGATTCTTTGGAAGTGGCAAGAAGTCTTGGAATCCAGATTGAGCGTACAAAAATTTGCGGAGGCGGAGCAAAGAGCCCACTTTGGAAAAAGATTGTTGCAAATGTAATGAATTTGAAGGTGGATGTCATTGAAAGCGAAGAAGGTCCTGGATATGGCGGAGCGATTTTGGCAGCGGTAGGCTGCAAAGAATTTGCAAGCGTTGAAGAAGCAACAGAGAAGCTTGTGAAAATTGTAGATACGGTGGAACCGGATGCAGAACTGGTAGCAAAATATGAAGAGCGTTATCAGAAATTCAGACAGATTTACCCGACATTAAAAGGTTTATTTCAAGAATTGAATTAAAAAACAGCAGAGATTTCAAAGATATGCGGTATAAAAACAGCATAGCATTGAAATTTCTGCTGTTTTTGTGTTAAACTGGTAAAGCATGAAAACATTTGAGAGTTTTTGGAGGTATATATGAAAAGAGAGTCATTTGGTTCCCGATTGGGATTTATTCTGGTGTCTGCCGGATGTGCTATCGGAATCGGTAATGTCTGGAAATTCCCTTACATTTGCGGTGCATATGGAGGGGCGGCATTTATTTTAATATATTTGTTGTTTTTAATTATTTTGGGAATTCCGGTACTGGTATGTGAATTTGCGGTCGGAAGAGGCAGTCGAAAGAGTGTTGCACTTAGTTTTGATGAACTACAGTCGAAAAATGGGAAATGGACCCCATTAAAATTTATTGGAATCATCGGATGTTATATGTTGATGATGTTCTATACAACTGTTGGCGGATGGTTGATGTATTATTGTTACAAGGGGATTCGAGGCAGTTTTGTGAATGCATCTTCTGATAATATTTCAACACAATTTTCTCAGATGCTTACAGATGTACCGACGATGTTGTTCTGGACAATTCTGATTTGTGTGATTGGCTTTGCAGTATGTATGTTTGGGTTAAATAATGGGATTGAGCGTGTTACAAAAGTGATGATGACGGCGTTGATTCTGATTATGGTAGTTCTTGCCATTCGTTCTGTAACAATGGCAGGTGCCGGAGAGGGAATTCGTTTTTATTTAATCCCTGATTTCCATAAGATGGTGGAAAGCGGAATCGGTAATGTGGTATTTGCAGCATTGAGCCAGGCGTTTTTCACATTATCGATCGGTATTGGTGCGATGTTGATCTTTGGAAGTTATCTGGATCAGTCCAGAAGTCTGACCGGTGAGGCAGTAAATATTATGCTTCTTGATACATTTGTTGCCCTGACAGCAGGATTTATTATCATTCCGGCATGTTTTGCATACGGAATCGAGCCGGGAGCAGGTCCGAGTCTTATCTTTATAACATTGCCAAATATTTTTGCACAGATGAGTGGCGGAAGAATCTGGGCATTCTTATTCTTCTTATTCCTGACATTTGCAGCATTGTCAACAATCATTGCTGTGTTTGAAAATCTGGTTATGTTCAATATGGAACTGCTTGGCTGGAGAAGAAAGAAGAGCGTGCTTGTATGTGCAGCGTTGATTATCATTTTAAGTATTCCATGTGTGCTTGGATTTAATGTCTGGTCAGGTGTGCAGCTTCTTGGTGAGGGAAGCACAATCATGGACCTGGAAGATTTTATTGTATCTAATAATCTGCTTCCACTGGGAAGTCTTGGCTATGTATTATTCTGTACAAGAAAGAACGGCTGGGGATGGGATGCATTTATTAAAGAGGTTAATACAGGAAGTGGTATGAAGTTTCCAAAAACACTTCGTGGTTATGTAAACTATGGAATTCCGGCAATTATCATTGTTATTTATCTGAAGGGGTATTATGATAAATTTAAAGATATGGGAACAGGAATTTTTGTTGGCTGGATGATATTTGCAATTGTATTTCTTGCATGGGTAATATACTGTGCAACGTCTGTGGAGAAGGACAGAACAGAATAAGAAAGTAAAAGACGGAGTGAGTGTGGGACATTCACTCCGTAAAATATAAGATGAGGAACGAAAATGGATTATAAGTTGTTGATGAATACAGCAATTCTTGCAGGGGAGATTATGTTGAAAAGTGGAGCGGAAGCGTATCGTGTAGAGGATACGATCCGCCATATCCTGAATATGGCTCATGTGGAAAATGTAGATACGATCGTGTTGATGACTGGAATTGTGGCAACGATAGATAATCCGGATATGGAAACGATCACAGTAATTCGGAGAGTGGAATCCAGAGGAAATAATTTGAATCGGATCGCTATCGCAAATGATATTTCCAGACGATTTTGTGAGGGGAAAATCTCACTGGAAGAAGCTTACAAGGAATTGCAGCAGATTGAAACAAAACAGTATCGAAGAGCTATATATAATATTGCGACAGTCTGTATTTGCGGAGGATTTGCTCCATTATTTAACGGAGGATGGCTGGAGGTGGCCGGTGCATCCGCGGCAGGGGCAGTGCTTGCACTAATTGTGACAATAGGAAAGAAATTAAAGATACAAGGGTTTATACAAGATGTTTTGTCATCTTTTGGATTGGCACTGATGGCTATTTTTTTGAAGAGGCAGTTTCCAGCTATGAATATGGATACGGTAATCATCAGTGGTATTATGCCACTTGTTCCGGGAGTTGCGATCACAACTGCAATACGTGACACCCTTCAGGGGGACTATTTGTCAGGTTGTGCAAGGATTCTGGAAGCATTTCTGTGTGCGGTATCTGTGGCATTAGGAGTTGCACTGGCAATGGCGGCAACCGGAATTATGGGGACAGGAGGTGTTGTTCTGTGATGAGACTTTTAGGTGGCGCAATTGGATCATTTATTGCAATTGTATGCTTCGCAATCATTATTGAATGTCCGAAAAAATATCTTCCTTTAGCCGGTGTGATCGGAGCGGTGGGAGGAACTGTTTATTTGTTCTGTCTTAATATTGTCAAGACAGATGCAGTACTTGCAGCATTTTTTTCCGCATTAGCAATTACAATATTGTCACATATTTTTGCGAAAGGATTTCGCGCACCGGTTACAATATTTCTTATTCCGGGAATACTTCCGACAGTACCGGGAGCGGGGATGTATCGGATTGTTTATTATCTGGTAGCAGGAAATCAGGAGAAATGTGCATTTTACTTTGCACAGACATTGGAAATTGCAGGGATGATCGCCCTGGCAATCTTTCTGGTTGGAACGATTGTGAATGTGATTCGAAAAAGTAAAAAAATGCAAGAGAAAAGCCCTTGTTAACGGATGTTAACAGGGCTTTTCGTGATGTTTAGTCAAATTCTTTATATTCATTTACAAGCTTGAAGACCGTTCCGGATAACAAGAACAGTGCGATTAAGTTTGGAATTGCCATCAGACCATTGAAGGTATCTGCGATATTCCATACAAGTCCAAGGTCCATAGTAGCACCAATCATTGCAACAAGAGAATATACGATCATAAAAGGTTTGATGACCTTTGCAGAGAAAATAAATTCAATGCAGCGAGCTCCATATAATCCCCATCCGATAATTGTAGAAAATGCAAAACAGCACATGGAAACAGCCGTAAATATAGATACCCAGTTTCCGTATGTGGATGTGAATCCAAGGATTGTAAGCTCTGCTCCGGCAGCCTCGCCATATGCAATCGGTACGCCGCTGCAAAGGATTACAAGTGCTGTCAGTGTGCAAATGACAATGGTGTCGGTAAATACTTCAAATACTCCGAAGAAACCTTGTTTGACGGGTTTCTGAGTGTCTGCACAAGCGTGTGCGATGGAACCTGTACCAAGTCCGGCTTCGTTTGAGAAGATTCCGCGGGAAACCCCTTTTTTCAATGTCATAAATGCACTTCCAACGATTCCTCCTGTTACGGAGCGTGGGTTAAATGCCCCCTCAAAGATGGAAGCAAATACAGCAGGGATATTTTCTATATTCAGGAAAATAACGCCGAGGGCGAGGAGAATATAGAATAATGCCATAAATGGCACAAGTTTTTCGGTTACTTTTCCAATTCGTTTTACACCGCCGAGAAGAACCATTCCGACTAAAAGCGTAAGAATGATACCTTGAATGAGGTTTGCCTGTGAAATCATATCTTGTGAAATGATGTGATAATTCAGCAGAGCAGAATCGATGGCAGTCGTAATTGTGTTGACCTGCGTCGCATTACCGGTTCCAAATACGGTAAGGACTCCAAATGCTGAAAACAAAACGGCAAGCCACTGCCAGTTTTTGCCAAGACCATTTTTGATATAGTACATAGGACCGCCGACAAGTTCTCCGTTTTCATTCGTTTCACGGAAATGGACTGCCAGTGTTACTTCGGCGAATTTTGTACACATTCCGAGAATTGCGGAAATCCACATCCAGAAGACTGCTCCGGGACCACCGATTGCAATAGCACCTGCGACACCGGCAATATTACCGGTTCCGACAGTGGCGGCAAGTGCGGTACAGACAGCCTGGAATGGCGTGATCGCACCATCACCGGCATCTCTTTTCCGAAAGATACGACCAATTGTTGTTTTAATGGCATATGGAAATTTGCGAATCTGTAAAAATCGGGTTCGGATACTTAGGTAAAGACCCACACCGATAATGCAGATCATAGCCGGAACACCCCAGATAAAGTTGTTTACGGCAGAGTTGACAGTTTCAATAGTATGTAACATAAAAAATCCTCTCTTCCTAAATAGAAACAAAATTCTGCTAAGCAGAGTTAAAAAAATAAAAAATCGCTGTGATTTGTAAAAATTCACCAGCGAAACGTACAAAAAACATAATATCAGAAAATATAAGAAAAATCAATAAAAGGATGGATTGATTTTACCGGTTTAATGTGTTAAGTTGATATAATGAATAAGAATCCGTAGGGGAAACGGTGAAGAAAGGTATGGATGTCAAAATAATTGGCAAAACATGGCAGAGGAGAATAAAATGATAGTTGCTTTAATTGAAAAAATCTATAGTTTTTTGTGGGGAGATTTGCTTCACATTCCATTGCCCGGAGGAGGCAGTATTGGTATTTCATTACTTATTATATTGTTGATTCCGACAGGGATTTACTTTACGATCCGCACAAAATTTTTATCAATCCGACTGATGCCGGATATGGTGAGAGCTCTTGTAGAGAAAAAAGAAGAAAAATCAAGTTTATCGACATTTCAGACATTGCTGGTATCTACAGCAACCAGAGTAGGAATGGGAAATCTTGTCGGTGTTGTAGCGGCGATATCGGTCGGAGGAGCAGGAGCCGTATTCTGGATGTGGCTTATGGCTTTGATTGGTTCGTGTACAGCATTTGCAGAGGCAACGCTGGCACAGCTGCATAAGCAGAAAGATCCATTGTATGGCGGATTTCGTGGAGGACCGGCATATTATATCCATGATTGTGTAGAAGCGAAAACAAGAAAGAAGCATAAAAAAGTAATCTGGGCAGTAATGTTTGCTGTTTCAGGTCTGGTCTGCTGGTGTGGAATCAGTCAGGTAATCAGTAATTCAGTAGCTTCTTCGTTCCAGAATGCATTTGATATTCCGCCGTTATATACAACAATTATTCTTGTTGCGGTAGCTGCGGTAATTGTATTACGAAAAAATGCTACGGTTAAGGTATTGGATTTTATAGTCCCGGTTATGGCAGTATGTTATTTTGCAATCACATTATTTATTATCATAACAAATATTGGACATGTTCCGGCAGTATTTGCAAGAATATTTGAAGAAGCATTTGGACTTCGTCAGGCAGCGGCAGGAGGGATTGGTGCAGTTATTATGAACGGTGTGAAAAGAGGATTGTTCTCAAATGAAGCCGGTTCCGGTTCAGCTCCATGTGCCGCTGCAGCAGCAGATTGCCACAGACCGGCACAGGCAGGATTAGTTCAGGCACTTGGTGTATTTGTGGATACCATTATCATTTGTACATGTACAGCAATGATTATGCTTCTGGCTCCCCAGGAGTTGACAGAAGGATTGACAGGAATGGAATTGCTACAGACAGCGATGGGATATCATATGGGGCGATTTGGAGTTATATTTATCGCAGTTACATTATTTTTATTTAGCTTTTCAACATTTCTCGGAATTCTGTTTTACGCCCGCAGTAATGTCGCCTATTTATTTGGGGATAAATGGTGCTGGCAGACAGCCTATAAAGTACTCGCACTTATCATGTTGTTCATCGGAGGTATTGCAGCATATACATTTGTATGGGATCTTGGGGATGTCGGAATTGGGTTAATGACAATATTCAATGTAGTATTCTTATATTTACTGGCAGATGAAGCGATAGATGAACTAAAAGATTATGAAAAAAGTAAAAAACTGAAAAAATAAGGTTAATTATAAAAATTAGTTGGAAATGTGATATATTTGGGGAAAGTGATAGAATGTCATATTCAAAAAAGAGAAGAGTATCCTACATAGCGGTTTTCGTATGTGTGGCGGCAGCATTGCTTTGCCGCTATGTGAAAAAGACATCGGATATCGAAAATATAATATTAGATCAGAGCTGTACCTGTCTGTATCTGGGTTTATATATAGCATGGGGGATTTATTTGCAAAAGAGGGTAGTAAATTACAAAATCAGAAGATGTCTTGTTGAGATTGCCTGCCTGATGGTTTTTGGGATTTTTTTGCGAAGTATAAAATATCATATTTTAATGGAAGTATTTAGTAGGAGAATGTGTTGGTATTTGTATTATATTCCATGTACGATGATTCCGACGCTAGGACTCAATGCAGCAATATTGATGGGAGAAGAGGAGGAGAAGAATACACGGGTGCGCACATTAGCTCTTGTGCTTACAGCAATTTTATTAGCTCTTTTAGTTATTACAAATGATTTTCATCAGCTTGTATTTTCTTTTGCAGGCGAAAAGCCATTCTCAGATGCAAAGTATCAGCAGGGCCCGGTTTTCTTTGCTGTCCAAATTTGGGTAATTTCCTGTCTGATTGCAATGGAAGTGATTTTGATTAAAAAAAGTAAAATTCCAAACAAAAGAAGAGCCTGGCTTCCGTTTTTTCCAGAAGCTTTGCTTCTTATCTGGAGTTTTGGTAATGTTATTGGGATATCTGTTATAAGGAATTATTTCGGTGACATGACAGTGGT
Source organism: Ruminococcus sp. B05 (assembly GCF_003628495.1). Taxonomy (NCBI): domain Bacteria; kingdom Bacillati; phylum Bacillota; class Clostridia; order Eubacteriales; family Oscillospiraceae; genus Ruminococcus; species Ruminococcus sp. B05. The sequence continues at coordinate 17,806 of NZ_RBZR01000009.1, forward strand.
TTGCTGCCTGTTGATGTCAGCAATTTATCAAAGCTGTATTTACTGCGGATTAATTGAGACAAATACCCGGTATACGGAATTATTTCAGGCGGCAGGAGGAATTTCAGCAGAGATTACAGATGACAGATGGAAGGTATGGTATCGTTCAGGAGAATTTCCTAATATTACAGATCAGATGAGACATGACGCAAAATATGCACCATTGATGCTGGAACACGGCATTCAGATTAAGCATATTTCTTTGCGGGGAGGTCATGCATTTTGGGCGGAAGATATATCACCGGTATTGGATCAGTATAAAGAATTAGAAGAGCTCCAAGTGGAATTGACTGAAAGAAACCGGTTATTACAGATTGCATATGAAAAGAAAGCGAAGAAAAAAGCAATTGAAGAGAAGAATCGTTTATTTAATTTAATACAGAATCAGACAAAGCATCAGATTTATTTATTAGATTATTATCTGGATGAGCTTCAGAAGACAGATTCAGAAGAGATTTATGATAAGCTTCTCAGAAAAATTGTGGTAGTCGGAACATATATGAAGCGTCGAAAGAATTTGATTTTGTCGCAGAAAGAAAAACAGGCAAAGTTAACGGCGGAAGATTTAAAAAGAAGTCTGACAGAGTCGTGTGATAGTTTAAAGCTTTGCGATATCAAAGGAACCTTTTATATTGATCCAACGATAAAATCGCTTGGGGATGACAGTATTTTAAAATGTTATGATTTTTTTGAATGGGTGATAGAAGAATTAATAGATGAACTTCAATCCGTTTTTCTACGTATTGCGGAGATTGACGGACAGCTTAAAATCGCGGTGACAGTGAAAGGACCGAGCGATTTATCAGTATTGTTGAAAAAGAATCCAGGGCTTTATATTGAGCAGGAAGCAGAGAATGAATGGTTTGCAGCAGTGAAAGTCTGAGCAAATAATAGGAGAAAACAGGATGTATAGTTATGTGACATATAGTGTAAAACTACATAATATATTGATGGTTTTGATGGAAATAGGTCTGGTTTTGGAGCTGTGGATTTTTTTCTCAAGATTAATACGTTCGGCTGGATTAAAAAAAATAATGAGAATAGGAATTCTGTTTTTGATGTCCTTTGTGCTGATGTGTTTTTTCTTAAATGACCATAGATATCAGCTTGGTGAAAATAATCATCCTTCGTTTTTGTTGGAAATCCCAATATGGATATTTTTAACAGGAATGTCTTTGTTGATTATCTACCTGTGTCTGCTGGTCAGAAATGAAATACTCGCATGTCGGAAAAATATTTCAGCCTGGTCGGTTAAAGAGACAATGGATGATGTTCCATGCGGGGTCTGTGTTTCAGATTCCTGTGGACATGTCGTATTATCTAATAAAAAAATGAGAGAATTAAGCAGGATGCTGACTGGGGCACCACTGCAGAACTATGAAGATTTGAAGCAGGTATTAGATGGAAATAAATCAGTTCAAGGAGTGACCAGACTCAGTCCGGAAAAAGGTGTGCTTTATTTACCAAATGGCACAGTGTGGATGTTTCAAAACTACATGTTAGCGGAAGAAGTTGAGGGGTATCTTCAGACAGTGGCATTTGATGTTACCGAAATATATTTTAACAGTGAAAAAATTCGGATGAAGAATGAAAAGCTGGAATTATTAAATCAAAAATTGAAAAAAATGTATGAGCAAATTGATGAAAGTATTCGTGAACAGGAGACTCTTAAAATGAAAATGCAGGTGCATGACAGTTTGGGGTGTTGTCTTCTTACAATCCGACGTATGCTGGAAGGTAATAAAGAACCTGATTATATGAAAAATCAGTTGGAAATCTTAAAACAATCAGTATATATATTGTCCGGGATTACGCAGGATGATACGGAGAAACAGTATGAGGAATCAATAAAACATGCGGAAAAACTAGGGGTTTCTGTGGAGATTGAAGGTGAGCTTTGCGATGAACATCAAGTCGCATTGATAACGGATAAAGCAATTCGTGAATGTGTTACAAATTGTATACGGCATGCACATGGAAGAAGAGTGTATGTACAAAGTCATAAAACCCGTGAAGGGTGGAAGGTTTGCATTACAAATGACGGAGAAAGACCGAAAGAAGGAAGTAGAGAAGGCGGTGGTCTTTCTGCTTTGCGAGAAGTTGTTGAGAGAGACGGAGGAGAAATGACAACAAAATTTGAGCCGGAGTTTTTGTTGGTTTTAAAACTACCGTTTTCGGAAACAGAAGAATAAGACATAGACTGGGAAAAGCAGGTAAGCAAAGATGATACGTGTATTAATAGTAGAAGATCAGAAAATCATGCAGAAATATTTTGAATATCTTATAGAGAACAATAAAGAAGAATTTCAGCATGTACAGACGATTGCAGATGCATATGAGGCAATAAAAATATGCAGTAAAACAAGAGTAGATCTTGTGTTGATGGATGTACAGACATTTCATAACCATGATGGACTTAAAGCCGGTAAAGAAATTAAAGAAGCACATCCGAAAATCAAAGTATTGATCGTTACCTCACTTATTGACCCAGAAGTTTTGGCAAGAGCAAAGTCGGGGAATGCAGACAGTCTCTGGTATAAAGATCATGGGGACGAGGAAATTCTTGATGTTATCCGACGAACATTAGAAGGACAAAGAGTGTTTCCGGATATCTCTCCGGATGTGCAGTTAAATTGCATCCAGAGTGATGAAATCAGTCCAAGACAGTTAGAGATGCTACGTTTGTACATAAAAGGTATGTCATATTCGGAAATTGCGAAAAAGATGGGATGTTCTACGGCAGGCGTTAGATGGAACTTTCAGGAAATGATCTCAAAAGCAGGATATTCCTGTAAAGAAGATTTGATTGCAGCGGCATTGGAAAGTAAATTGCTAGTTACAACTTTGAAATAATGAGAGCATTGCAGATTTTCTGCATTGCTTTATTTTTTGGAAAAATACCTATCATAAGTGCTAGTGTCAGAAAACTTTGTTGGTGTGATAATAATTATAACAGAGATGCTATAACAAAAGGGAAGGAGAAGGAAGTAAAGCAGGATAGCAGTGAAGAAAAACATTTTAAAAGATAAAGAAATAAGAGAGGAGATGAGGTTAGATGTCAGGTATTGTAGAATATAAATGTCCGGCATGTGGAGGCGCAATGGAATTTGACAGTACCCTTCAAAAAATGAATTGTCCGTATTGTGATACGACAATGACGGTGGAAGAGTTTGAAGCAATGCAGAAAAAGGATGAAGATAATACTGGCAATGTACAGCAGAGTGAAAATACACAGTGGTCATCGGGAGGAAATAATCAGTGGCAGGATGGAGAGACAGATAACATGGCAGTCTATGTATGTGAGTCTTGTGGTGGTGAGATAATTGCTGATAAAACAACAGGAGCAACAACTTGCCCATTCTGTGATAATAAAATTGTCATGAAAGGAAATTTCGCAGGGGATTTGAAACCAGATTGCGTAATCCCGTTCAAATTAGATAAGAAGGCGGCAAAGGAAGCATACATAAAACATCTGAAAGGTAAAAAATATTTGCCTAAAGTATTTAAGGACGAAAATCATATCGACGAAATTAAAGGTGTTTATGTTCCATTCTGGCTCTTTGATGCATCTGTACAGGCGGATATCACATATGAAGCAGAGAATATCAAAATCTGGGATGATGGTGATACTGAATATACGGAACATGAAATATATAATGCTGTACGTGGAGGAGCAGAGACATTTAGCCATGTTCCTGCAGATGCATCCAAAAAGATGGATGACGTCTTGATGGAATCTATAGAGCCATTTAACTATCAAGATGCTGTGCCATTTCAGTCAGCTTATCTGGCAGGATATGTTGCAGATCGTTATGACGTAGATAAAGAAGAACGTATGCAGCGTGCAGAAGAACGTATGAAACAGGCAATATCAAACAATTTACGAAAAACAGTGACAGGATACGCAAGTGTGAAGCAGTTGGGCGGGAATTTCCAATTTCCGGAAGCAAGTTATCAGTATGCATTGTATCCGGTTTGGATATTGAATACAACTTGGCGTAATGAAAAATTTGTATTTGCTATGAATGGACAGACGGGTAAGCTGACAGGAGATCTTCCGTTAGATAAAAAAGCGTTTCGACTGACATTGTTGATGCGAGGCGGAATTTTTTCAGTAGTTTTCCTTGCAATTTTATGGCTTTTATTCTAAAGGAAGGGGTGGGGTGAATGATGAAAATAAGAACAAAAAGAATATTGCTTTCATTTCTGTCTCTGCTCCTGCTTCTGATGCCGATTGCAGTAAAGGCAGAATCGACAGATGACATGTATTATGTAAAAGACGAAGCAAACTTGATGAGTGAAGAAGAGCAGGAAGAACTGGAAACAAAATTAAGTACGATAAGTGATTATTGGGGTGAAGATGTTGTTGTACTCACCGTTAATTCACTGGAGGGAAAAACAGCAGAGGCATACGCCGATGATTATTATGACATGAACGGATATGGAGTAAGTGGGAGGAGTGGCGGAATTCTTCTGTTGGTTGCAATGGATGACCGTAAATGGCATATGTCAACCGGTGGAGAATGTATAAGCATATTCACAGATGCAGGTCTTAATTACATGCAAGAACAGTTCAAGCCGTCATTGAGCGAAGGCGACTATGCAGAGGCTTTCAATACATTTGCAGATTTGTGTGATGATTTTATGGCTCAGGCTGAAATTGGAGAGCCATATGATACTGGAAATCTTCCAAAGGAACCATTGTCAATCCTATGGTATATAGGAGCAGTTGCAGTGGCATTCTTACTAGCATTTATATGGGGTAGCATTGAAAAAGGAAAGCTCACTACAGTTCGTGAAAAACAGACAGCTTCTGATTATGCAGTGGCAGGAAGCTTGAATGTATATAACAGTCATGATCAGATGGTAAGAACATATGTAACTCAGCGTGCTCTTCCAAAAGAGGATTCTAGCAGCTCTTCAGGAAGTTCTACACATACAAGTTCGTCTGGATCAAGTCATGGCGGATGTGGCGGAAGTTTTTAGTGACTGAAAATTTTTAGCATAAAAGATAAAACGGATTGGATACGTGAAGCATTTCAATTCACATATCCAATCCGTTATTTTTATAGATTAGGAAAGTGTTTTCCTAATCTATAAAGCTTTCTTAAAGATAATCCCCTTATATTTGTTAAGTGCTCCATATACGATAAGACCAAGTACACCGGCAGAAATAACTTCGCCGACACCGACTGTTAACATCATAAATGGTATCGGAAGAGGTACTTGATATCCGTATTTTAATACGAATGGTACAACGATAATGTTTGCTACGATCGGTGGAACTGGAGCAAGATATTTACTCTTGTTTCTGAGCTGCCAGGTAAAGAAAGCTCCGATCAATGTAGCAAGGCTTCCGAATATGATATCCGGAACGATTGCACCGCCAAGGATGTTGCCGAGCAGACATCCGATAAAAAGTCCTGGGATTGCAGCTGGTGTAAATGCAGGAAGAATAGTGAGAGCTTCGGCAAAGCGAATCTGCACTTCTCCAAATGCAAGTGATGCACCAAGTACTGTCAATACAACATAAATAGCAGCAATCATAGCTGCCTGTGCCAGATAAAGCACCTTTGAGTTTGAGTTTTTCATTATTCTGTTCTCCTTTAGTTTTGTTTTACGTGTGGAAGGTCACGAACACACGATTCATTTTACGCCGGTAATCGGCGAAACCCTTGTAAGACCTTGGTTTTTTAGGGTTTTGTAACGGGTGATAGTATAGCATAGCAAGAATGAAAAAGCAAGGAATGTCCAAAATTTGTCCAAAATGGGAAATTTTTAGATATTGATTTCAAAGCTTTACCTGTTGCAATTATTTATTAATGCGTGGCAAGTCATTTGCTGCTCTTGCGTCATCAATAAATTTGCAAAGCATTCCATACAAAATCATTAACTCACTTTTTCCTAGAACGGAAGGGTTTATAAAAACAGAATTTTTATTGTTTTCAGAAAAAATACTTGGAATATCAATAAATGTGCTGATTTCACCATAATCTTCCGTTGTACATTTCGTGATATATTGTAAGATAGTTTCATTTTCTAATAATTTTGAAAGTATTTCTATATATGGATCCTCTTGATTATGTGCAGTGATAAGATTATCCAAAGCCTTTTCGGAAATACCTAAAGCCGGTGCAATTGCCTGAGAAATGATTCTTTTACTATCGCATTCGCCCAATAAATACGCTGTATCACAATCAAATATTTCACATAGAGCAGTTAACTGCTCTATTTTTTTAACAGGGGTACCGTTTTCCCATTTAGCTATAGTTTGGCGTTTTATAGGCACCCCGGTTATATTTTCTATAGCTTCTGATAGAGCTTCTTGCGTTAATCCTTTTTCATTTCTGCACAATCTAATTCTTTCTCCTGTTAAGTGCCATGAATTTAACATTTTACAACCTCTTATTCATAAAAATATATAATTTATGGTTATTTATAAAAACATGTTATCACGATATACTAGACAATGCAAGACAAACAAAGATAAACAAAGAAAGGAGTTAAAAAATGCGAAAGAGGATGTCAATTAAAGCCTCAAATGGTTATGTTACTGTTGATACTGAAAAATTACAAGGACTTTTGATGGTCGGCAGGAATACGGCTATAAAAATCGGAACAGATGCAGGGGCAAAAATTAAAGTTGGAAGGAGAGTGCTGTGGAATGTTGGAAAAATACAAGAGTACATAGATTCCATGAGCGAATAACGGGATATGGACAAAAACAGCTTTGTACTTTATTCAGATTACCTTGAACATTTTGAAATGCTGCCAGACGAAGAAGCAGGACAACTGATAAAGATGATTCTTTGTTATGTTTCCGGCTCCAAAGTTGATTTAGAATATCTAAGCCCTGCCGCAAAAATGGCATTTTCATTTATCAAGAGTCAGCTTGATAGAGACATGAAAGCATACGAAATTAAGTGCAACAAAAACAGAGAAAACGGGAAACTTGGTGGAAGACCAAAAAAACCAACCGGTTTTATTGAAAACCAAATGGATAACAAAAAACCAACCGGTTTTATTGAAAACCCTACTGATACTGATACTGATATTGATACTGAGACTGATGATGATAATCAAAAATATAAAAAAGGGTTTGAGGAGTTCTGGAAGGCCTATCCGAGAAAAGTAGATAAAGGAAACGCTTACAAGAAGTACCAGGCAAGATTAAATGATGGATATTCGGATGCGGAGCTGCTGACAGCTGCAACCAATTATGCGAACCAGTGCCAGAGAGACAAGACAGAGACAAAGTTCATAAAGCATCCAAAAACATTCCTGAGCGATACAATGCCGTTCACGGACTTCCTGGATAATAGAACCCAGGAGCCAGCGAAAACGTTCAGAAAAGGCGAAAATCCGTTCATCTAAAAAAGAGAGGTGAGATTAGTGTGGATACAATCAAAAAAGATTTCTCACGAAAAGAAGTTGAAATCATAGCTGAAATTGCAGCAACTAAAGCAGTTTCTCTATATTCAAAAAATTTAAAAGATAAAAGAAAAAAAGAAACTATTATTTAATACAAAAAAACTTTTGGAAAATTACACTCGTTTAAAAGATTATGCAGAACAGGCGATTATAACTCTGGAACAGGCGGAGGAAGTGGACGAAACACTTGTAAACATGGACGTTCTGATGAAGTTCAAACTGTTCGAGGATGACAAGACCTTAGATAGACAGCTCCGGGGAGTAAATGCTGTAAAGTTTATGATGGCACATGTAGACCGGATGCTTGAGGTATACAAAAGCAACTGCCTTAATTCTTCTCAGGAAGTCATGCACAGACGATGGTTTGTGATCGAATACATGTACCTGGAGAGGGAGGACGCCAAGAAAACAACGAAAGAGATCGCTGAGATCTACCAGACAGATATCAGCAATATTCAGAAGGACGCAAAAGAGGCGAGAAATGATTTAACAGTATTATTTTTTGGTTTAGATGCGTATGCAATATATGATGAATAGGAGAAAAAAATGAAATTTATAATCAGTGGTAAGGTTTACGATACAGAAAAATCTACTTTAATTTGTACATTTACAGAGAAAGGGGAAAGCCCCTGGGAAATTGGACACAGAAATGAAATATATGTAACTGCAAAAAAACATTTATTTCTTGTAAAGTATAATCAAACCGGTATAAGTTACGTAAAAAAACTTGACACAAAAGAAAGCGGAACATTACTGGATTGCCATGCTGCAGATATAAATATCGAAGCGTATACATCTATATTTGAAACAGAGGAGGCGTAAAATGCCTAAATATTATATAAATGGAAAAATATTTGATACAAATGATCCCGCTACAACACAATTGTGCTCTTTTAAAAAAGAAAGAATCCATGGTGTATACGATTTAATAAAAATATATGTGTACAATGATTTTTCTTCCAGAAAGAGAACATTTTATAAAGAGGTGGTGGATCCGGAAAACAGTATGCCTATATACTCACAAGAACTACCACCAAAAACAGCTTATGATTATTGTGTTGAGTACCACGCAAAAGAAGCTTTAAATAAAGGCATCAGTATAATAATCAATGGAGCTGACTACGAAACACTCACAGGATTTACAAATTAACACCGAATTAACACCGAAATATTAACAAGAAAGGAAAAAAATATGTCTATTAAAACGGAATTTAGAGCTTATTTAGAAGGAGCAGAAAAAGAAACTATCAGCCTAAGAGAAACTATAAAAAATGTATGTACAGATCCTGCATATACAACAGAAGGAAAAAAGGAAAAATGCAATGCCATGTTAGAAAAACACAAGCGGTATCTCGATGAATTAAAAAGACACATAATAATAACTGTACAAGAAAAACTTTCGGCAATGGATCAAGAAACAGAGAAAGATTTAGCAAAAAGAAACTCTGATTTAAAATATCAAAATCTTCTTGTAAGCAACTTAAAAATTTTACCATTGATAAAAGGCGGTGTTTCGCACGAAGAACTAAAAAAAAGATTATCAGTATTTCAAGATGATCCTTTCGCAATATCAGCATTAAAAGCAGCTATCTCAGAAAGTAAGGATATCGAAAAAATGTGTTATATTTCATGTCTTCCAGAAGACACACGCGAAACCAAGAAAGAACAGCTAAAAAAATTAGAAAGTACTCTCTGCGAGCTGCTAGATGAAATGTCACTCAGAATAAACTCTAGCGCCTTTGAAGAATGTGGAACCGTAATAGAAAGAGATATTTCTAAGATTCCTATTATTTCAAGCACGCTCGATTATATATCAGCATGTAATGCTGATTGCACCGTATATGATTTAGATAGGCATATGAATACACAAAAGGAATACATGATATAAAAATGCTAATTTAAAACGAATTTTACATTAACTGAATAAAAACACTATACCACCTTAAAATAAAGCTCCACAAGGCTATACGGAAGCCAAAAGAGGAAAAAAGGAACCTTGTTTAAGGTTCCTTTTTTGAGTCTTCGACATATTCCATAAGATCTCCGGGCTGGCAGTGAAGCGCACAACAGATCCTGTCAATAATTTCGATATTTACAGTTTGATTTTTTGACAATCTAGCCAACGTCGTAGATGTAATACCAGCCACATTGATTAGATCTGTTTTCTTCATTTCCCTCCGGTTTAATATATTAAACAGTTTATAGTATTTTATTGCCATGTATTCACCTCCAAAAATTATTATATAAAAAATTAAAATTTTTGTAAATAGAAAATATATTGTTATTTAGTTAAATTTTCGTTGACAATATCACTATAAAGCAATATTATATTACTATAAAGCAAAAAACAAAGGAGATAAATATGAATAAAGAAATTTTTCATGAACAAAAAAACAAAATTGCAGATTTAAAAAATGTATGTGAAGGAGTGGAAAATGTATTTCAAGATTTAAGTGAAGTATCTGCAGCGTTGTCAGTTATTTCAAAGGCTACAACTTCCCCATCTGAAAACGATGCAACAAAGCTATGTGTAGATGTATCTTGTACATTAGATATTTTAATATCTAAAATTACCGAATGCCAAGAGAACATAGAAATTACTTTATGCGAAATTCAGAAAATAGCAATGTTATAGTTTAAAAAATCAAGTTCTTGGAAGGTGTGATTTTATGGCAGTAGATAAAAGAGGTAGAAAGTTACCAAAGGGAATCAGACAGCGTAGTGAAGGCTTTGAAGGGCGTTTTATGTATCAAGGAAAGAGTTACCTTGTACACGGAAAAACTATCACAGAGACACAAAAACTCATTACAGAGCTTAAATACAAGCTGGAGCATGGAATTTATGTGACAAAAGAGAAAATCACCCTAGATGAATGGTTTACAACATGGCTAGAGGAATATAAGAAGAACCGGGTGAAGCTCGGTACATATACAAATTATGAGAAATATTATAAGAGTATTATCAAGAATAGGTTAGGCAGCAGACAGCTTTCAGAGATTCGAGGGGAACATATCCAGAAGTTATACAATGAGTTGGTGAAAGAAGGATATGCACTTTCAAGTATTAAAATTGTATCGGCTGTTTTAAACGGATGCCTCCAGCAGGCAATGAGAAATGGATTGATAGAGAGAAATCCGGTTAGATTGGCAGAATTGCCACGCCAGATGGGGAAAAAGAAAGAACGAATAGCCATGACGAAAGAACAGCAAGATCTGTTCATGGAATATGCAAAAGAAAGTTATTTATATCATTTCTTTGCAGTAATGCTTCAGACCGGAATGAGAAAAGGGGAGATGCAGGGACTTAAGTACTCTGACATTGATAAGAAACAGAATGTGATTCATGTTCAGCGCACATTGAAATACATAGAGGGACAAGGGTATATAGAAGATGCACCGAAGACAAGAACATCTACCAGGGATATTCCGTTGACTGCTGCCGTAGCGGAGCATATAGAGGTGCAGCGGAAGTATTGGAACTTCAAGGTTGTGAATATGAATCAATATTTATTCTGCAATGAAGAGGGCGGCCCGATCAGCAGGGAACGGATTCAGGCTGAAATAGATCGAACAGTAAAACGGATCCGGGAAGCTGGTCATGATTTCCCGAGAATCACAAGCCATGTATTCCGGCATACTTTTGCAACACGTGCGATAGAAGCAGGAATGCCACCGCAGGTATTGAAAACAATCCTGGGACATAGTTCGCTTGCTATGACGATGGATCTGTATAGTCATGTTCTGCCGGATACGAAAGCGGAAGAGATGCAGAAGATTGCTATCATGTTTTAACGGATAGTATTGGCTCAAGTAAGGTTTGACAATAGCAAATATATGGCGTATATTGTTAGAAAATAGATATTAGCCTTTGGAATCTTTGTGGCGGTTATATCTTCAATTACTGTGGAAGGAAAACAGGCTTTAGGTAATGTGGAACTGAAATGGAAACTGGAGGTGTTCAACATGATAAACTACATGACAATGATTTTACAGATGGACGGTGGCGCGCTTGGGATATGTCCGTGAATGATGATGAAAAAGGTTGATATAGGCGCCGATACTACTGGAAGGGCAACCCTTCCATATCCCATTTAGAGTTTCCTGTGACGAAGCTCTTCTTTTTTTGTCCAAAATTTGTCCAAAATTGCATAAATGTGGATAAACTAAGATAAAAAGAAAAAGCCCGAAAACGCTGTGTTTTCAAGGCTTGGTAACTAAGGATAAATCTATATAAACTTATATTAATAGAAGTTTTGTTTTACGTGTGGAAGGTCACGAACACACGATTCATTTTACGCCGGAAATCGGCGAAACCCTTGTAAGACCTTGTTTTTTTAGGGTTTTGTAACGGGTGATAGTATAGCATGAAAAGACAAGAAAAGCAAGAAAAGTATCAAAAAAGTACCAAATGGGAAAATGATATACATTGTTAGTAAATGTTGAGGTTCGGAAAATCAAGGTTTGCTCAAAATGGGGAAGAAGTGAAAGCGGATATGTGGATTGTAATATATGATAAAGTGAAGTATTATAGAAATAGGTATAGCGGTTGATGAAATGGGGAGATGGGAGAGAATATGTTTTACACAATTAGAATTGGTGGAAAAAAATCAACTGCAATAACGATTACAAGAACTTAAAGAAGAGCATAGAAAATATGGTTCAAAAAGATAAGGATTTTCTTGATAATGCTAAAATGGAATGTAAGAGGATTATCGCCGGGGAAATTTATGAATTTAATTCTAATATGGCAAGTTTATTGCTATCTTTTTCTGCCTTTTATTTATCAATATATAAAACCGATAAGCTCTCAATGTCGCTGCTAACTTTAATATTGTTTGTAGCGGCGCTTAGCGCTATAGTGGTTTTGGAAATTAATTTGAATATGAAAAAACAAAATGCAGGGAAAATATTGTTTATAATAGACAAAATAGAAAATAAAGTTAAAATACTAAAACGAACAAATAACACCTATTAAATAATTTTTAAGGTAATAAATATATGGACGGAACGCTACAATTCTTGTGTTAGGGGGAATGTAGCGTTTCTTGTTATTGAGATGGGAACAGTAAAAAGAATATATATATACTATCGGGAGAGAGAACACAGTCTCGAAAATTCAGCTCAGCGTTTTAAGCCTTCCACCCTAAAATGCAGATATTTATAACATAACAAAACTTAACTTTTTTGGCTGTATTGCGGGTTTATTATGGGATTCAAGGCGAAATGCATTGTAAGTGTATGATGTTATAGGGAAAGTGATTGCATGTCAATTATTGCCATGTTATACTTTGGGTGGAACAATCGTGTTACAGGGTGGCAGACCTCTATTCTTACATAGAATGGGGGTGGTGCTGATGAACAATAATCATTTTGATTTTAAAGACTTTATGGCTTTTGGCATGTTCATTCTTGCATTGCTGACATTCGTTTTTACGTTTATCAGATAATGTTTTAAGGCATAGAAAAACCACCCCGGAACTTTGGCGAGCGATGGAGTGGATTTTTCAGAATCATACATTGAGGTCAACCCACCTTGTGGGCGGTTGTTCTCTTTTTGTGTCTTAAATATAACATATCTGGTAGCAGGATTCAAGACGATTCGTGAAATTCATGGTTTGCCGTGAGGTGCTGCATCTGATCTGAACTGTCAAAATGACAGTGCGGACAGAGAAACAATAATATGTTGAGTTGCTAATTTATGCTGACTTATTGGTGAGTTTTCATTGGGTGTGACGAAAACAGTATCTGATTTGTTCTTTAGGGCAAGTAAGAATAACAAAAAACTGACATAACGGAACCTTTCTGTTTGCCAGTTTTTTGTTATTTTAAAAATATAAGCTTGGAAGTTATTAAATTCAAAACGCTTCACATTTTTCTACAATCTCAGGAAATTCCATTCCGTGAGAAGCTTTGATAAGAATTGTATCGTGAGGCTTGATCACATTCTTCATTTCTTTAAAGAAATCTGCTTTTGTTGCATAGTGATGCACTTCTGTCCCCTTATTCTGGTTTTTTGCTCCTGAAGAGAGAAAGCGTGTGTATTCTCCAATGGAAATTACGACATTAATGCCAATCTGTGCAGCGTGAGCACCAACTTCATAATGCATCGCATCAGCATCATCACCAAGCTCAAACATATCTCCGAGAATAGCAACAGTTCTTGTGTCTGCTTTAGCGAGAACATCCAGCGAAGCTTTCATAGAAGCTGGATTTGCATTGTAGCAGTCATCAATGATTGTCAGATTCTCTGTTTCAATCAGATGATTGCGTCCTGCAAGAGGAACTAATGCCTCAATTCCCCTCTTGATTTCATCATCTGTCATACCGAGAGCATATCCAACTGCAATTCCGGCAAGCGCATTGTATACCATATGTTCGCCTGGAATTGTAATGTGTGCTGTGAATTCTGAAGATGGGGTGATAAATTTGGCGGTTGTTCCGTGCATTCCCATATCTTCAATATCATCAGCATGATAATTTAAACTGTCATCGAAGCCGAAATAAATTGGTTTGATTTTGTTTTCCGGAACGAAAGAGATGAGTTTATCATCGTCTCCGTTGAAAATGATTGTTCCGTTTGGATTCATATACTGGAACATCTCTGTTTTCGCTTTTAAAATGCCATCGCGAGACTGTAAATGTTCAAGATGAGCACATCCGATGTTAGTGAGTACACAGATATCCGGACGAGCCATTTTTGCAAGTCGAGTCATCTCACCAAAATGACTGATTCCCATTTCAAGAACAGCTACTTCATGTTCTTCGCGAATGTTGAAGATTGTCAATGGAAGTCCAATCTCGTTATTAAAGTTTCCTTCTGTTTTTAGTACATTGAACTTCTGACTTAAAACCGAAGCAATCATTTCTTTCGTGCTGGTTTTACCAACGCTTCCGGAAATACCGACAACTTTGATATCCAGGGAACGGCGATAGTGTTCAGCAATTGCTTTCATAGCCTGTTCGCAGGAATCCACAAGGATATAGGAAAAGTCAACATCTCCTAAATTTTCTTCTGAGAGGGCACATAAAGCACCGGATTCTATCGTTTTTGTGATAAATGTATGTCCGTCTACGCGAGCACCACGAATTGCGATAAACAAGCTGTCTTTTTGAACTTTACGACTGTCAATTACAACACTGGAAACAGATTTTTCCAGATTTTCTTCGGGTCCAAAATATGTACCCTGACATGCTTTGGAGATTTCTTTTAATGTCATATGCTTCATAGCAACAGAACCCTCATCTTTCTTAGTTATATCGTGCTTCTAAAGATTTTTTGATGATCAGTTCACAAAGATCACCATATTCAATTCCCGTAACAGCAGCTTCTTTTGGAAGGAGGCTTGCAGCTGTCATACCAGGAAGTGTGTTCATTTCCAGGCAGTACAGATTATTGTCTGCATCTAACAGAAAATCAGCGCGGCTGTATACATCCAGCTTCAGGGCATGGAATGCACGGACTGTGTAATCCTGCATTTTTGCAGAAATTTCTTCGCTGATATTTGCCGGGCAGACTTCTTCAGTGGCACCAGCCTGATATTTGTTTGCATAATCAAAAAATCCTGTTTTTGGAATGATTTCGATAGGTGGTAATGCTTTATCATCGATAATACCACATGCAAATTCGCGGCCTTTTACATATTCTTCAATAACAAGCTCATCTTCATAGCGGAAAGATTTTTCAAGAGCCTCATTATATTCTTCCTCAGTATTTACAATGTAAACACCGATGCTTGAACCGCCGGAGCAAGGTTTTACAACGACTGGAAGAGAGAGTCCAAGGCTTGCCAAATCTTTTTTATTTTTATTTTTGTGGATGCAGACACCATTTGGTGTAGGAATGCCGGATTCTAAGAAAATCTGTTTTGCGATTCCTTTATGCATTGCAGCTGCACATCCAAGTGAATTTGGTCCCGTATATTTAATTCCCAACAGATCAAAGGTAGCCTGTAATTTTCCATTTTCGCCTTCACCGCCATGAAGACCGATGAATGTAATATCAGCCATGCGGCAAAGTTCGATTACATTTGGTCCTAAGAAGCAGTCAGACTGATCAGGACGGGACGCCTTGATAGCTGCGAGGTCAGGTTCTTCAGTAGCAATGTTCTTAGCAATCTCAAGACCATGTCCAGGAAGTGTAAATACTTCCTCTAGTTTGTCAGAGTCATAAGGAAGACCCATAAATACATCCAGAAGAAATGCATCATGTCCTTTCTCAATTAATGTGCGGCAGATACCGGCAGCAGAAGAAAGTGATACGTCACGTTCTGTACTTAAGCCTCCGGCTAATACGATAATTTTCATGATTTATACTCCTTTTATCTTATTTGAAAATGCGCACCTAAATAGAGGTGTGCGTTTTTGTTGCTATGCATATGACAAAAAGGTCCGGTGGACCTTTTTAAGTTATTTACTCATGTCATCCAGCAGTCTGTTTTTTGTATCATACAAACTTCTGGAAAGATCAACATATACCCCATGTGGATTGAAAAGTCGTTTTGTTTCATCCCAGAGAGTTTCTTTTTCTTCCTTGCAGAACTGTGCAATCTCCATAACAGAAGGTGATTCATAGATACATTCGCCATGTTTAAAGATTGGAAGCAGGATTTCTTTCATAGTGTAGCTTCCCCCCGGAAGACGTGTTTTCTTCCATGTAGCATTTGGATCGAAGAGAAGAAGTTCATCTTCTTCATTCCAGGTTTCGTCAGCAAAGCAAATGAGGTCGGCCCGAATCTTACCTGTTTCTTTGTCGTAAACACGATAAATAGTTTTATCTCCGGGATTTGTGATTTTTTCAACATTTTCTGAAATTTTAATCTTAGGAATAAATTCTCCGTCATTGTTCTGGATGGCAGAAAGTTTATAAACACCTCCAAAAGAAGGACAATCCTTAGAAGTAATCAGGTTTGTTCCGACACCCCAGGAACCAATCTTAGCACCTTGAATTTTCAGGTCATTGATCAAGAATTCATCCAGGTCATTGGATGCGGCAATAACAGCATCTGTGAAACCTGCTTCATCCAGCATCTTTCTTGCTTTCTTAGAAAGATATGCGAGGTCTCCGCTGTCCAGACGGATTCCGTAAGATTTTGGATGGATTCCCGCATCTCGCATCTCTGTGAAGACGCGGATTGCATTTGGAACACCGGACTTTAATGTGTCGTATGTGTCGACAAGTAAAGTGCAGGCATTCGGGTATAAACGTGCATATTCTTTAAATGCAGTATACTCATCTTTGAAACTCATGATCCAGCTGTGTGCATGAGTACCCATGACAGGGACATCAAACATCTGACCTGCAAGAACATTGGATGTTCCTACACAGCCACCGATCATAGCAGCTCTGGCACCATACAGACCAGCATCAGGTCCCTGTGCACGGCGCAGACCAAATTCCATGATTCCATCGCCCTGAGCTGCATAAACTACACGTGATGCTTTTGTTGCAATCAGGCATTGATGGTTGATAATGTTCAAGATTGCTGTCTCTACAAGCTGAGCTTCCATAATAGGAGCAACAATCTTTAATAATGGTTCTTTTGGGAAGATTACACTTCCCTCACGAATTGCATAAATATCACCGCTGAAGTGGAAACCGCTTAAGTAGTGAAGAAAGTCTTCAGTGAAGATGCCAAGACCTCGAAGATAATCTACATCTTCATAAGAAAAATTCAGATTTTTTATATAATCAATGACTTGATCCAGACCAGCCATAATAGAATAACCGCCATTGTTAGGATTGTTACGGAAAAACACATCGAAAATAACAGTTTCATTTTCTTGTGTTTCGAAATAGCCCTGCATCATAGTCAATTCATATAAATCAGTTAGTAACGTAAGATTTTGTGTATTCATTTTAGTCTCCTTGTGTTACGTTAAATTTCTGCATTCTTATTAATTGTTTCCTGAATAATATTCTGTACATAAGCACCGATATGTTTTTTTGTATCAGCATCCAGTTCATTTGGATAAATTGGTTTGCCATATTCGATGACAACATGTGTCTTTTTAATACGCGGAAAATGATTTTCCAAAATATCAGCAGTATTATTCAGAGAGACCGGGACAATAGGACACCCTGTCTTTGTGGCAATTTTAAATGCACCATCTTTAAAAGGAAGTAAACTTAATTCTTCTCCGTTATTTCTTGTACCCTCCGGAAAGATAAAGATAGAAATACCATTCTTAACATATTCAATGGCTTTTAAAATCGTCTTTAATCCTTCTTTTGCATTCTCACGATCTAAGAAAAGACAGTGTAGATATTGCATCCAGACAGAGAGAAAAGGAACTTTTTGAACCTCTTTTTTAGCTACATAACCGGTGAGACGTTTGCAGCGTGAATATGTCAGGACAATATCGAAATAACTGCGGTGATTACCGATAAATAAAACAGCCTCATCCGGAATATTCTCTTCTCCGATCACAGTGACGGACACACCGGATAATCTGGTGATGACTTTAAACGCCCACTGGACAATGCGAAGAGAACTGATATCTTTTGCATTTTTGTTTACCTTTCCAATCAGCCATTCAACGAAAAAAATCGGAATTGACAAAATCAAAAACAGTATAAGAAATACTGCGACAATGATTAAACGTATCATAGATATAAACCTCTCTTTTGTTTATGACTTGTAATTGAACTGTTACGTTCAAAACTACTATTCAAAGTATACTAAACTTGTGTTAAAAACACAACGCATAAATCAACATTTCAAGTAATAAGATACTAGAGAAATGGATATGTGAAGTGCATGTTGGACATGGTTTTGAAAAAAATAAAACGCTTGAGTACAGGCGTAGTTGTGATTTTGAGCGTGGTAATAACAGCTGTCGGATGTATAACCAAGGTAGAGGTAACGGAAAAAATAAGGGATCTAAAGTTTACTGTTCTTGAAAAAGCAGAGCTGCCGAATGAACTGAAAGAAAAAATATCAAAAAATAAAGAAAAGGCATTTCATTTGACATATTCAGATCAAGGAGAATTGTATATTGTGGAAGGATATGGAGAAAAACCACAGAGCGGGTACAGTGTAAAAGTGACGGAATTTTATGAAACTGCAGAAGCGATTTATATCCATACAGAATTAGACGGACCGCCCAGAGATGAAAAAACAAAAGAAATCGTAACATATCCATATATAGCAGTTAAAACGAAAGAAATCGGGAAACCGGTTCAGTTTCATAATTGACGCAAAGTCGGAAATAGCGTTTACATGCAAGGAGGGGCTTATGGAATTAGTACAAAAACAAGTGCGTTATATGCAGGAAAAACCATCTATAACAGATCAATTTCAAATGGATGAGGATTATAATGTTCCGGATACAAAAGATGATGTAAAGCAGATTGTAAGAAGTAAAGAAACAGTAAAAATCGAAGATATAAATTTAGTAGAAAATTATCTGAGAGTATCAGGAAAGCTTTGCTTTCAAATTTTATATATTGTGGATTCAGAAGAAAACAGACTGGCTTCACTAGAAGGAAAAATTCCGTTTGAGGAGATGGTTTATGTTACAGATATGGGAAAGGATGAGTTTTTTATCAAACATGTGAGAACGGAGTTTCAGACAGCTTTGATTCATTCACGTAAAATCGGTTTGCATGCAATGATTGAACTTGAAATCGGAAGAGAACAAATGCAGGAGGAAGAAACAACAATAGATATGGAAAGTGATGTGCCGGTCTATAAGAAAGTGAACAGAATCAACCTGCTTGAAATCCAGATGAATAAAAACGATACATATCGTGTTAAAGAGGAAATCACACTTCCGGGAACAAAAGAAAGTATAGGTCAATTATTGCTTAGTGATATCAGCCTGCGTAAGCTGGAAATACGTTTAATGCAGGATGAACTTCGGTTACAAGGCGAATTTCTGGTTTTTATAATTTACTTGTCAGAAGAACAGAAGATGGATTGGCTGGAACAGACAGTTCTGTTTGAAGGAAAATTAGAGTGCAGCGGGATTGAAGAAGGAATGTATGACTATATAAGCTACGCATTGGAAGATACACTTGCAGATGTCCGGCTTGACGAAGACGGAGAAATGCGTGTGATTGGAATTGAAGGAACGATACATTTGCGGATGAACATTTACAAAGAAGAAAGTATAGATGTGCTGGCGGATATGTATTCGCTTCAGAAAAAATGTGAATTTGAGGTGAGAGAAGCAGATTATGAGGAATTGATGATTCAAAATCATTCAAAATGCAAAATATCAGAACATTTAAATCTTCCGGAATTGAAGGAAGATGTTTTGCAGATATGTCATAGTGATGGTGAAATTCAGTTAGAACATGTGGAACCGTCCAAACAAGGACTTCAGCTTGACGGAATTCTGCATCTATCCTTTTTGTATTTGCGGGCGAATGATGAACAGCCTTTTGGAAACTGGCAGGGAATGATACCATTTACCTGGCTTCTGGAGTGCAATAATATGCCGGAGAATGTGAAATATAATATAGCAGAGCATGTGGAACAGCTATCTGTAAATCTTGCCGGAAATGAGGAAGTAGAAATCAAGGCAGTCTTATCATTCGATACATTTATACGAAAATCGGTGACTGCACAGGTAATCACATCAGTAGCATTTGCTCCATTGTCGGTAGAAGAGATAGAAAAGCGACCGGGAATCGTAGGTTATGTAGTGAAAAAAGAGGATAAACTATGGGATTTAGCGAAGAAATTTATGACGACGGAAGAGGGAATTATGGAAGTCAATAATTTAGAACAAACTACAATAAAAGAAGGGGATAAAATCTTGATTTTCAAGGAGAATTTGAGTATACTATAGCTATATTGTATACAAGATACAAACGAGAACATGGAGGACACACCGATGAAGCAGATTGAGCTAAAGTCACTGGCAAAAATCAATCTAGGATTGGACGTTCTTGGAAGAAGAGAGAATGGATATCATGACGTGCGGATGATCATGCAGTCCATTTATCTGTATGACGAAGTAAAGATTAAGCGAACGAAAAATCCGGGGATTGAAATAAAGACAAATTTGTATTTTCTACCAACAGGAAAAGAGAATATTGCATACAAAGCGGCAGAGATGTTAATAGAAGAATTCCATATTGAGGAAGGTGTTCATATTACATTGAACAAACATATTCCGGTTGCAGCAGGGATGGCAGGTGGAAGTTCTAATGCAGCGGCAGTTTTGTTCGGTATGAATAAAATGTTTAATCTGAAACTGACACAGGCAGAATTGATGGAGCGAGGAGTAAAGCTTGGTGCAGATGTTCCGTACTGTATTATGCGCGGGACGGTTCTGGCAGAGGGTATTGGAGAAGAATTGACAACACTTACTCCTATGCCGAAATGTTTTGTATTGATCGCAAAACCACCGATCAGTGTGTCTACGAAAGTTGTTTATGAAGTGTTGGATTCAAAAGAACTTGTAGAGCATCCGGATATAGATGGACTAATTGAAGGATTAGAGAAACGAGATCTTAAAACGATTGCTTCATGTATGGGAAATGTTCTCGAAGATGTAACGATTCCAATGCATCCGGTCATTGAGGAGATAAAACAGGAGATGAAAAATGCGGGTGCATTAAACGCAATGATGAGTGGAAGCGGACCTACAGTGTTTGGGTTGTTTGAGACAAAGACAGCGGCAAGGAAAGCACAAGACAGAATTAGGAGAAAGGCACTGGCAAAACAAGTTTACGTAACAAATGTACATGGTGCAGGGAGGAACTGACAGATGGAGATGAACTTTGAAGTGAATATGAATGAATATCTGCCACTCCGTGATGTTGTGTTCAATACATTACGACAGGCAATTTTGAGAGGAGAATTGAAACCGGGAGAAAGACTGATGGAGATTCAACTGGCAAATAAATTAGGAGTCAGCAGAACACCGATAAGGGAGGCAATCCGTAAGTTGGAGCTGGAAGGTCTTGTTTTGATGATTCCAAGAAAAGGTGCGGAAGTTGCCCAGATTACAGAAAAGAGCTTGAGAGATGTTCTTGAAGTACGAAGAGCACTCGAGGAGCTTGCAGTGCAGCTTGCATGTGACAGAATGACAAAAGAAGGAATGCAGGATTTAAAACAGGCGGCAAAAGAATTCGAATCCCTGCTTGGAAGTGCAAGCGATATTACAGCAGTTGCAGAAGCTGATGTGGCATTTCATGATTTGATCTATCTTGCAACAGACAATCAAAAATTGATTTCATTGTTGAATAATTTTAGAGAACAGATGTATCGATACCGTGTGGAATATTTGAAATTAAAAGAACGGCATCCACAGATCATACAGGAGCATAATGATATTGTTGAGTCAATTGAGAATGGTGAGAAGGAGCGTGCAACAAAAGTAACTTGCATACATATTGATAACCAGGTACAAACTGTGAGTGATACATTGAAGCATATAGAGTAAGCTGTTTTTAATGAGCAGATATAGCAATAACAAGAAGCTGGATGGCAGATAAATTTGATTTCGAATAAGAAGAATCAGAAATGGCAATACTCCCTGCATCAGAAAAGATGGAGGGAGTTAAACATGTTATCCGGTAAAAATCAAAAACTGATAAGGACATCTGCTTATCAATATGAAGATGAATTACAATATGAAAATAAATTTGCGAGGCGGGAACTTAGGTGGACAAGAGTAGGTCTGCTGTTGTGTGCCACTTTGCTGGCGGTATTAGTCATAATCATTGTTGGATGGCAAAGTATGATGATATCAGAGGCTCGTATGCAGCAACATCTTGCACAAGAAGTATTGCGTTTTCATGTGCTGGCGAACAGCGATAGCGAAGAAGACCAGGCACTGAAAATGAAAGTGAAAGAAAAGGTTATCGAATTGCTGAAAGAGGAAATTCCGGAAGGGATGAATGTGACAGAAACAGCAGATTGGATGAGAAGGAATACGGATAAACTGAGAAACTGTGCACAACAGGTTGTACTTGAAAATGGGTATGACTATCCAATAAGTGCAGCAGTTACAACTTGTTATTTTCCGGAAAAGACATATGGGGATGTAAGATTTCCAGCCGGAAACTATGAAGCTTTGAGAATTGAGATAGGAGAGGCTAAGGGGCATAACTGGTGGTGCGTTTTATATCCGGGACTTTGTTTTTTGAATACAACAAATGCAGTTGTTCCGGAGGAGGGAAAGCAAAAGTTGAGGTCTGTTTTGACAGAAGATGAATATGCACAGATTACGTCAACAACGGAATTTCATATTAGATGGAAACTGTTGCCAGGCTTGAATAAATAAAAAAGATAAAATATACTAATTATGACAGACATTTTAGAGAGGAAATACAGATGTATACATTCGATAGTAAAGTAAGATACAGTGAGATAGATCATCGAGGAACAATGACATTACCGGCGTTAATCAATTATTTCCAAGATTGCAGTACATTTCAATCAGAGTCTTTAGGTTTTGGGGTGAAAGCTGCAAAAGAGAAGAAAAAAGCATGGATTCTTTCTTATTGGCAGGTTGTTGTAGAACGGTATCCCAAGTTAGGAGAAGAAATTACAGTGGGAACATTTGCCAGTGATTTCAAGGGCTTGTTTGGAGAACGTAATTTTGTGATGCTGGATAAAGAGAATAACAGACTTTCATGTGCCAATTCACTCTGGGTTTATATGGATATGGAGAAAGGACGTCCGATTTTGCCGGACAAAGAAGAAATCGAAGCATATGGAACAGAACCGAAACTGGATATGGATTATGAAGGCAGAAAAATCAGACCGGCAGCAGAATATGAGGAAAGAGAAGCTTTTCCGGTGAGAAAATATCATATCGATACGAATGAACATGTGAATAATTGCCAGTATGTACAATTTGCAATGGAATTGCTTCCAAAAGATCAGGTTATACATCAGGTTCGTGTAGGTTATAAGAAGTCTGCAGTTCTAGGTGATATTATTTATCCAAAGTATGCAAAGGAAACGGATCGTACAGTAATTGAGTTATGTGATGAAAAAGGGCTATCTTATGCGACTGTTGAAGTGAAATAGATATATATATTTTCAAAAAAATAGTGTATAGTAAGAGATGAAGTTAACAAATCAGGAGGAAAAGTATGAAATACGATGTAATTATTATAGGAGCCGGACCGGGAGGAATTTTCTCGGCGTATGAGCTGGTAAAAAGAAAACCAGAATTAAAAATTGCAGTTTTTGAGTTGGGAAATTCATTAGAGAGACGTCGTTGTCCAATCGATGGTAAAAAAGTAAAAAGTTGTATCAAATGTAAAACATGTGCGATTATGAGTGGATTCGGTGGGGCCGGAGCATTTTCAGATGGAAAATACAATATTACGAATGCATTTGGCGGAACATTGTACGAGCATATCGGAAGAGATACAGCCATTGATTTGATGAAGTATGTAGATGAAATTAATATTGAGCATGGCGGAGAGGGAACTAAAATGTACTCTACAGCCGGAACAAAATTCAAAAAATTATGTATGCAGAATAAACTGCAGCTGTTAGATGCATCAGTAAGACATCTTGGAACAGATATCAACTATGTTGTATTGGAAAATATTTATGCAGAATTGAAAGATAAAGTGGAATTCCGTTTTGAATATCCGGTAGATCATCTGGAAGCAATCGAAGGCGGATATCGAGTATTCTGTGGGGATGATTTTGACGATTGTGAAAAATGTGTTGTATCTGTAGGACGTAGCGGAAGTAAGTGGATGTCAAAAGTATGTGAAGAGATGAAGATTCCGACAATGTCTAACAGAGTAGACCTTGGGGTACGTGTAGAAATTCCATCACAGATTTTCTCTCATCTGACAGATGAATTATATGAAAGCAAGATTGTATATCGTACAGAAAAATTCGAAGATAATGTGCGTACATTCTGTATGAATCCAAATGGAATCGTTGTAAATGAAAATACAAAGGGTATCGTGACAGTAAACGGACACAGTTACGAAGACAAGGATAAACAGACAGAAAATACAAACTTTGCACTTCTTGTGTCAAAGCATTTTTCAGAGCCATTCAAGGACAGTAATGGATATGGTGAAAGTATCGCACGTTTATCTAATATGCTTGGCGGAGGAGTTATCGTACAGCGTTTTGGGGATTTGATCCGTGGAAGACGAAGCAATGAAAAACGTATTGAAGAAGGACTTGTTCGTCCGACATTGGCTGCAACACCGGGAGATTTGAGCCTTGTGCTTCCAAAACGAATTTTAGATGGAATTATTGAGATGATCTATGCTTTGGATAAAATCGCACCGGGAACAGCAAATGATGATACATTGCTCTATGGTGTAGAAGTAAAATTCTATAACATGGAGGTAGAGATTGATGAGAATCTTGAAACATTGTATAAAGGCTTATATGTAATCGGAGACGGAAGCGGAGTAACACACTCTCTTTCTCACGCATCTGCAAGTGGTGTTTATGTAGCAAGACATATAGCTGAAAATATGTAAGATGGGAAGGAAATAACAGAGATGGACAACGAAAAAGAAGTGTTAGGAAAATTAAGAAATTCAGAAGCAATTTATGTGCCGATGTCAGAATGTACAAAGATGCCATTTGTACTATGTGACGAGGAAACATTTGATGATGAAATTTTAGTTTTCTTTGATGAGGAACATGCAAAGGAAGAATGTAAAAAATTGATGGAGCAGAAAAATCCTCTTCATATTATTAAATTAGATCATAAATTTCTGCTTTCCTTTTATTCCAGTCTGATGCCGATGGGAATCAATGCAATTGTAGTAGAGAAAGGGACAGAGCAGGAGATGATTATTCAGTTGTCCTCTTTGATCACAAGAAAGAATGGCAGCGAAGATGCTCAGGGAAGACCGATTGTAGAGAATCCGGAACTTCAGCTTACAGCATTATATTTTATGCAGCAGCTTCGTAAGACAGAAGATCTTCAAATGACAGAGGAGCTTAAAGAGATACAGGAAGAGATGCTGGCACATTATGTAAAAGGTACATATATTGTTGCATATCAGGAAGATCAAGGTGTTGCAATTTTAAGACAGAAGGATGGAAAGGTATTACAGCCATTATTTACAGATATCCAGGAATATTTGAAGTTCCAAAATTCGCAGAAAGATGTGAAATTTAAGACAGCTGTTATCGAAGCAGAAAATCTTTCAAAGATTCTGGCAAAAGAGACAACAGGCGTTGTAGTAAATCCTTACAGTATTAATCTGCAGTTGCAGGTTAATAGAAAAAACGAAGAGAATTAATAGGAGATAAGTATGAAATTAGGAGAAAAGCAGGTTCTGACTGTTGTGAAGATAGTGGACTTTGGAGTGTATCTTGGAAGTGATGAGGAACGAGTATTACTTCCGAAAAAACAGGTGCCTTCTGGAATTGAAGTGGGAGATCCGATTGAAGTATTCTTATATAAGGATTCTTCAGACCGCCTGATCGCAACAACAAACGAACCAAAACTTACGATTGGTCAGCTTGCAGTTTTAGAGGTTGCAGATACAAGCCGTATGGGTGCCTTTTTGAACTGGGGATTGGAAAAAGATCTTTTTCTTCCATTTAAGCAGCAGACTGCAAAGGTAGAAAAAGGCGATCATTGTCTTGTAACATTGTATATTGATAAGAGTGATCGTTTGTGTGCAACAATGAAAGTGTATCATCAGCTGCGTACAGATTCTCCATATAAAAAAGATGATAAGGTAAGTGGAATCATTTATGACAGAAGCGATGAATTTGGTATGTTTGTAGCAGTTGACAATCAGTTTTCCGCAAGAATTCCAAAGAAAGAATGTAATGGAAGACTCCGTGTCGGAGATATGATTGATGCACGAGTTACAGCAGTAAAAGAAGATGGAAAATTGGACTTAAGTGTCAGAGATAAGATTCCGGAGCAGATGGATAAGGATGCTGAGCAGATTTTACAGGGAATCAAAAATCATGGCGGAAAGCTTCCATTTACAGATAAAGCAGATCCAGAGGTTATCAAGGAAGAGTTTGGAATGAGCAAAGCTGCATTTAAGCGTGCAGTAGGACGCCTTTTAAAGCAGAAGAAGATAGAAATTCTTGAAAATGGAATTCGAATGCGTTAAAACTATTGCAATCCAAATAAAATTGATTATAATAAAAAAGAAGACATAAAGGAATCATGAAGTAGAGAAACGAAAGGAGAACATAGAGATGAAAGTACAGAATATTACAGATATTGATGCATTTTTCAAAGTAGTAGATAATTGTGTTGGAAAGGTTGAGTTAGTAACAGGTGAAGGAGACAGACTGAACCTCAAATCAAAACTTTCTCAGTATGTATCTATGGCAAATATTTTCTCAAATGGAGAGATTCCAGAGTTAGAGATTATTGCTTACGAAAAAGAAGATACAGATAGACTGATTAAATTCATGCTTGATGGAGAATAAGATTTTTCTGAATTAAGAATGTTGATATTGAGAAGTGATGAAAAGGGTAGTTTCCATATGGGAACCACCCTTTTTGAATCATAAAAGAGGTAGAATATGAATTTTTCACATTTACATGTCCATACGGAGTATAGTCTGCTGGATGGTTCTAATAAAATAAAAGAATATGTAGCCAGGGTTAAAGAACTTGGGATGAACAGTGCCGCAATCACAGATCATGGAGTTATGTATGGTGTGATTGATTTTTACCGGGAAGCAAAAAAGAATGGAATCAAGCCGATTCTTGGCTGTGAGGTTTATGTTGCGCCAAATTCCCGTTTCGACCGAGAGATTACAGGTGGTGAGGACAGGTATTATCATCTTGTTCTTTTGGCAGAGAATAATACAGGATATTCAAATTTGATGAAGATCGTTTCAAAAGGATTCGTGGATGGGTATTATTATAAACCTCGAGTAGATAAGTCATTACTGAGAGAATATCATGAAGGTATCATTGCATTGAGTGCATGTCTGGCGGGGGAAGTTCCGCGTTATATTTCAAAAGGATTATATGACAATGCAAAAAAAACGGCATTAGAGTATCAGGAAATATTTGGAAAAGGTAACTTCTTTTTAGAATTACAGGATCATGGGATTCCAGAGCAGGGAATTGTAAACCAGAGATTGTTACAGATGTCAGAGGAGCTTGGCATTGAACTTGTGGCGACGAATGATGTGCATTACACTTATGCAGAAGACGAGAAACCACACGATATTTTGTTATGTATACAGACCGGCAAGAAATTACAGGATGAAAATCGTATGCGTTACGAAGGCGGGCAGTATTATGTGAAATCACCGGAAGAAATGGCAAATTTATTTCCATATGCATTGCAGGCACTGGAGAATACTCAGAAAATAGCAGACCGTTGTGATGTAGAGATTGAATTTGGTGTGACAAAACTACCGAAATACGATGTGCCGGATGGCATGACATCGTGGGAATATCTCAATAAGTTATGTTATGAAGGTCTGGAGAGGCGATACGAAAAGCCGTCGGAAGAATTGCGGGAGCGATTGAAATATGAGCTGGATACGATTCAGCATATGGGGTATGTAGATTATTTTCTGATTGTGTGGGATTTTATTAATTATGCGAAAAGACATGATATTGCGGTAGGACCGGGACGTGGGTCGGCAGCTGGAAGTATTGTGTCATACTGTCTTGAAATTACGAATATTGATCCGATGCGTTATCAACTTCTGTTTGAGCGATTCCTAAATCCAGAGCGTGTATCTATGCCCGATATTGACGTGGACTTTTGTTTTGAACGCCGTCCAGAGGTAATCGATTATGTTATGCGTAAATATGGAAAAGACCGTGTGGTACAAATCGTTACATTTGGTACACTGGCAGCAAGAGGAGTAATACGTGATGTAGGACGTGTCATGGATCTGCCATACGCATTTGTTGATAATATTGCAAAGATGATACCGCAGGAGTTAAATATCACGATTGATAAGGCTTTGAAAATGAATTCAGAGCTTAGAAGTACTTACGAATCCGATGAACAGGTAAAATATCTGATAGATATGTGTAAGAGACTGGAGGGCTTACCGAGACACAGTTCAATGCATGCGGCAGGTGTTGTGATCAGTCAGAAGTCGGTGGATGAATATGTACCATTGTCAAGAGCATCAGATGGAACGATCGTGACACAGTTTACAATGACAACACTGGAAGAACTTGGCCTTTTGAAAATGGATTTCCTGGGGCTTCGTACATTAACGGTAATTCAGAATGCGGTGAATCTGGCAAAACAAAAGAATCCGGATTTTCAGATTGATAAAATAGATTACAATGATCAGGCGGTTTTAGATTATATCGGAACAGGTAAGACAGATGGTATATTCCAGTTAGAAAGCGCCGGTATGAAGGGATTTATGAAGGAATTGAAACCACATAGTCTGGAAGATATCATTGCAGGAATTTCATTATATCGTCCGGGTCCGATGGATTTCATTCCACAGTATATCAAGGGTAAAAATGATGCATCTTCTATCACTTATGATTGTCCACAGCTGGAATCAATCCTTGCACCGACATATGGTTGTATCGTATACCAGGAACAGGTTATGCAGATCGTACAGGCACTAGCAGGATATACACTGGGGCGAAGTGATTTACTGCGAAGAGCAATGTCAAAGAAAAAGGGCGATGTCATGCAGAAAGAACGACAGATCTTTGTGTATGGAGATGAAGAAACAGGTGTACCCGGATGTATCAAGAATGGAATTGACGAGAAAACAGCAAATAAAATCTATGATGAAATGATCGATTTTGCAAAATACGCATTTAATAAATCGCATGCGGCAGCATATGCGGTTGTCTCATATCAGACAGCATTTTTAAAATACTATTATCCGGTAGAATATATGGCTGCACTTATGACATCTGTGATTGAAAATCCTTCTAAGGTTGCAGCTTATATCTATGCATGTCGTCAAATGAATATTAAGATTCTGCCACCGGATATAAATCGTGGATATGCGGACTTCTCAGTTGATGAAGGGAATATCCGTTATGGTCTGGCTGCAATTAAAAGTATTGGAAAACCGGTTATTCAGACAATTGTAGAAGAACGTAAAGAATATGGTGAGTTCAAGAACCTGGAAGATTTTATCAGTCGTATGTCGACTAGAGAAGCATTAAATAAACGTGCGATTGAGAACTTTATCAAGGCAGGTGCACTGGATTGCCTTGGTGGAACGAGAAAACAGTTCATGAGCATTTACATTCAGATAGTAGATCATGTCAATCAGGAAAAGAAATACTCTATGACAGGGCAGATGAGTTTATTTGATCTGGTCAGTGAGGAAGAAAAGAGTGATTTTCAGATCCAGCTTCCGAAAGTGGGAGAATATGCGAAAGAAACAAAGCTCGCCTTTGAAAAAGAAGTCTTAGGTGTGTATATTAGTGGACATCCTTTGGAAGAATATGAAGAGCAGTGGCAGAAGGCTATCTCAGCAACGACATTGGATTTCCAGTTAGACGAAGAAAGCAATCATTCTAAAGTACACGATGGAGCAAGAGAAATCATTGGTGGTTTCATTACAGAAAAAACGATGAAGGCTACAAAGACAAATCAGATGATGGCATTCGTAGCATTGGAGGATTTGCTTGGAACGGTTGAGGTTGTTGTGTTTCCGCGCGATTACGAAAAAAACAGGAATCTTTTAGAAGTAGACAGGAAAGTGTTTATCAAAGGGCGCGTGTCAGAAGAAGATGATAAACCAAGTAAATTGATATGTGAGAAAGTAGTTCCTTTCAATCAGATAAAGAGGGAGTTATGGATTCAATTTCCGGATAAAGCGGATTATTTAAAAAACGAACAGATCGTATATGGATATCTTGCAGATTCCGAAGGGGAAGACGAAGTTATTATTTACTGTCAGGCAGAACGGGCTGTAAAACGCCTTCCAAAGAATAGGAATATACAGATTGCACCGCAGGTACTTAGCAAATTGATGAATCATTATGGCGAAAAACGTGTAAAAGTGGTCGAAAAGACTATTGAAAACAAGATATAAATAGTTTAGAATAACTCTAGAGTGTTAAAAAATAAGCAAACTATAAGGGATTATTATTTTGAAAGGTGGACAATCAAAATGGCAGAAAAAAACAGAAAAGAAGAATTAGAACAGATTGAAGACCGCGTGCGTACAATTGGTGTACTGACAAGTGGTGGAGATGCACCGGGAATGAATGCAGCAATTCGTGCTGTAGTAAGAACAGCTATAGCAAATGGAATCCGAGTATGTGGAATCCGTAGAGGATATCATGGATTATTAAAAGAAGAGATCATTGAATTAACAGCACGTGATGTAGCTGATACAATTCAGCGTGGTGGTACAATTCTTCAGACAGCTCGTTGTCAGACAATGCGTACAGAAGAAGGACAGCAGAAAGCAGCAGCAATCTGTAAAAAATATGGTATTGATGGTCTTGTTGTAATCGGTGGAGACGGATCATTTGCAGGAGCACAGAAGCTGGCTAATTTAGGTGTTAGAACAATCGGTCTTCCGGGAACAATTGATTTGGATATTGCATGTACAGATTATACAATCGGATTTGATACAGCTGTTAACACAGCTATGGAAGCAATTGATAAAGTACGTGATACATCTACATCTCATGAGCGTTGCAGTATCATCGAGGTTATGGGTCGTGGTGCAGGTTACCTTGCATTGTGGTGTGGTATTGCCAACGGTGCAGAGAAAATTTTACTTCCAGAAGAACATGATTATGATGAGCAGTCTATGATCGATGATATTATGGAATGTAAGAAACGCGGTAAGAAGAACTACATCATTATCAATGCAGAAGGTGTTGGAGATTCTATCAATATGGCTAAGAGAATTGAAGAGGCAACAGGAATTGAGACAAGAGCAACAATTCTTGGACACATGCAGCGTGGTGGAAGCCCGACATGTAAAGACCGTGTATATGCATCTGTAATGGGAGCAAAGGCAGTAGAGCTTCTTATGGAAGGTAAGTCAAATCGTGTTGTTGGATACAGACATGGTGAGTTTATTGATTTTGATATCAATGAAGCATTGTCTATGAAAAAAGAAATCCCGGCACATCAGTATGAGATTTCTAAAACTCTTGCACTGTAAGAAAAGTGAACATGATAAAAAAGAGGATGATGAAGCATTGAGAGGCTTGTCATCCTCTTTTTCATTACAATACTTGCGGAGATGTGATGAATGGTATAATATATAAGAACAGTTCTGTTTCAGATTACACGAATATAGCAGAACGAATATAGTAAACCATAAAACGATTAGAGTGGGAGATAGATATAGTGAATGATAAGTGTAAAAATTCAGCACCGATTGGAGTGTTTGATTCCGGGGTTGGCGGGCTTACAGTAGTAAGAGAGATCGTCAGACAATTGCCGGATGAAAATATCGTATATTTTGGGGATACGGCTCGTGTACCATACGGAAGCAAGTCGAAAAATACGATCATTCGATTTTCAGAGCAGATTATTCGCTTTTTAAAAACAAAAGATGTTAAGGCGATTGTGATTGCCTGTAATACAGCAAGTGCACTTGCATTAGATGCAGTAAGACATGAGTTTGATGTGCCGATTATCGGAGTGGTAATTCCGGGAGCAAGAGCAGCGGTGGAGGCGACACAAGATAACAAAGTAGGAGTTATCGGGACTGACGCTACAGTTCAGAGCGGTATGTACACAAAAATCATACAAGGAATGAACCCTGATATTCAAGTGATTGAAAAGGCATGTCCATTATTTGTGCCACTTGTAGAAGAAGGATTTAAAGAACATGTCGTGACAGAAGAAATTATCGAGTATTATTTACAATCCATGAAAGAATCAGATATTGATGCGATGATTCTGGGCTGTACACATTATCCATTACTTCGTTCAAAGATACGCAGTTATATGGGAGAGCGTATTCAGATTGTAAATCCGGCATACGAGACTGCGATGGATCTGAAACAATTGTTAAAAGAAGGAAATATGGCAAATGATCGTTCAAAGATGCATAGTCATTACGAATTTTACGTAAGTGATACGGCAGAAAAGTTTAGACAATTTGCAAATACGGTGATGCCATTTGATGTGCCAGAGACTAATGTAGTCAATATAGAGGAGTATTAAAAGATGACAAAAGATGTATTGGTGAGCATTTCAGGACTTCATACCGATGTTATGCAGGAGGCAGAAGAGGAAAACGAAGCCATTGAAGTGGTGAATCCTGCCAACTATTATTTCCGTAACGGAAAACATTATATAGTATATGATGAGCCGGTAGAAGGAGTGTCAGGCACCATAAAAAATAAATTAAAAATTACAGAAGATCAAGTTGTGGAAATTATGAAATCTGGTGTTTCCAATGCACACATGATCTTTGAAAAAAATAAAAAGAACCAGACCTATTATTCTACTCCATATGGACAGATGCTTGTCGGAGTGAATACAAAAGAGATGAAGGTTGATATAAAAGAGAACAGAATAGATATTCTGATTGATTATGAACTTCATGTGAATCATGAGGCCGTAGCAGACAGCAGAATTAAAATGAATATTATTTCTAAGTCAGATTATAGGGCAAACATCGCAGGAGCGACAGAAATATAAGAAATGCATATGTTAAAGTAATAAAAATGGACAAGGGTGAAATGTGAATCATCCTTGTCCATTGTTTTATTTTTTGTTTTTACTTTTTGTGTTAGTCTTATTGTCTTTCTTAAAGCGATCCATGAATTTCTTCTTTTTAGGTGGTGTTTCCAAAGGACCACGAACACCTCTTACGCTTGTAATGTAGATTCCGCTGACAACAGCTTTGACTTCTTTCTTTACTGGAACCAGTGGAAATACCTGTGCATCGCACATGAAAGTCATAATCTTAGGTCCAACCTTTGCTTTTACAACAGGCACCTTTGAACGACGAAGATACTTTGGTGTATTTTCAATAACGACAGAAGGAAAACCTGCATCTTTTAATTTCATCTTTCCCTTATCGATAATCAACATATTCATGGTCTGAGCCATCGCATCCATCTGTGCTTTCTGTTCAGCCTGTTTTTTCTCAGCTTTCTTTCCAAAAAAATACAGTGCAACTAATGCAATGATCAGTACGGCAAGAATTACCAGCATTACAATCATTCCTGTACTCACGACAAACCCTCCTATTAAATTAAATGTAGAGCGGATATCAAGAAATCCGCAATTATGCATTTAGTATTGTATCATTGTTTAGAGTGAAGCGCAAGTAAAACAAGTGCAGAAATCGGGTAAAAGATAAAGGAAAAAGGTGTGTTTAAACAGTGTTCCAACTTTTATTCTAAAATAAAGTATGGTACAATGTAAGCATATGTTTTGGCTTGTATGGGTCATATAAATAAATCATGAGGTGAATTTAAAATGAAGAAAAAATTAGTAGCACTTACTTTAGCGGCAGTGATGACAATATCTATGGCTGGATGTGGAAATACAATGTCCGATGAGTACGTTACGATTAATAAATATAAAGGGTTGGAGATAACAGAGGTTGAGAAAACAGAGGTGACAGATGAAACTGTAGAGAATACAGTAAAGAGCTATCTTACTGCAGCACCGTTAAAAACAGAGATAACGGATCGTGCCGCACAGGATGGGGATACAGTAGACATTGATTTTGTTGGTAAAGTTGATGGAAAAGCATTTGACGGAGGAACAGCATCCGGTGCATCTTTAAAAATCGGATCTGGAACATACATTGGGGCAAATGGAGATTACAAAGGATTTGAAGAGCAGATCATCGGTCATAAGAAAGGGGACAAGTTTGATATCGAAGTGAAGTTCCCGGATGATTATTCTGAAAGTACTCTGGCAGGTAAGGTTGCGACATTTAGTATTACGTTAAATGGAATTTATGAAGTAAGTGATGATACAGAGATTACAGACGAGTGGGTAAAACAGAACAGCGATACAGCAGAGACTGTAGAAGAATTCAAAGAAGAAATCCGTACGAAGATGAAAGAGAACAATGAGTCTACGAGACAGAGTCAGCTTCAGTCAGAGGTTTTAGAAGCATTGAGCGAACAGGTTGAGGTGAAGAAATATCCAGATGGAGATATAGACAAAGAATATCAGGCAGTGGAAGACTATTATACGGCATATGCACAGCAGTATGGTATGGAGCTTGCGGATTTCCTTGAGACGTATATGAATATGACAGAGGATGATTTTAAAAAGAAAGCAAAAGAAGTTGCAGAGGAGTCAGTAAAGAAAAAACTGGCCTGCGAATTACTTGCAAAGAAAAAGAAACTGGAGCCTTCTGATAAAGAATATGAAAAGAAAGTAGAAGAATATGCAGAAAAAGCCGGATATGAAGATGTAGATGCATTTAGAAAAGCATATGATGAAGATACAATCCGTGCAACAATCCTTCAGGAGGCTGTAGCGAATTATTTGTTGGAAAGCAGTGTGCAGGTAGAGGCAGCAAGTACAGATAATTCAACAGATGGCTCTTCAAGTGATGCAACAAATAAGTAGTTTATCTCAGTCGAGAAGACTCCCACCTCTTCAGGTGGTGAGTAATAGCAAATTTGTCTCAGTGGGAGTCTAATCTTCGACTGAGATAAACGCTCCGCGAGGATGCGCAGTGATTCTGATAGGAATATGTCAGCTTCGCTGACCAGAATCACGCGCCAAGTCTCACGTACGTTCGACTTGAACTCAGTCGAGAAGACTCCCATCTCTTCAGGTGGTGAGGAGTAGACGTTCGACTTGAACGGACAAATAAAAATGTAGATAGGGTAAAGAGTTAGGAGGAATTACGAATGGCGGTTAAGTTGGAAAATGAATTTCTATGTGTAGAGATTGCAGAGATGGGGGCAGAAGTAACACGAATTTACGACAAGACAGAAGACAATGAGATTTTGTGGGAAGGGAATCCGGTTTATTGGAAACGTCATTCACCGGTTTTATTTCCAAATGTAGGTAAGACATATAAAAATAGAGTGCTGATCAACGGAACTCAATATCCAACTTCCCAGCATGGATTTGCAAGAGATAATGTATTTACATGTATCGAAGCTGCAAATGAAAAGGCTTCTTTTATGTTCCGTTCTTCAGAAGAGACAAAAGAAGTTTATCCGTTTGATTTTGAATTGCATATTAACTACAAGCTGAACAAGAAAGAACTTACAGTAGAGTGGCAGGTTAAGAATTGCGGTGATGAAACAATGTATTTTACAATTGGCGGACATCCGGCATTTCGATTTGCAAAGCCAGAAGAAACAAAAGCAGACTATGTATTAAAGGTTCCGGGAAAAGAGAAGCTGGAGTATGTTTTAATCGATATAAGCTGTTTGCAAAGGATGCACTTGTAGTGGACAATGGACAGATTGAAGAAGCATGGCTGTGCCACAAGGACGGAACACCATATGTTGGAGTTCGAAGCGCAGGCTTTCCGAACTATGGTATTTGGTCAGTAGAAGGAGCTCCATTTGTATGTTTGGAACCTTGGATGGGACGATGCGATAATGTTGGATTTAATGCAGAGTTATCCGAGAAACCAAATGTAAATAAAGTGGAAGCAGGAGAAAAATTTATAAAAGATTATACAATCGTAGTTGCATAATTCTTGTAAGTCAAACTGCCAGGAGTGAATAGGGGAAGATAGAGTTAAATCTGTGCAGTAATTAAAAACAGGAAGAAGCAATGGGAGAAAAAGATGGGGAAAGAGATAGAAAAAAGTGGTTTTCAGAAAGTACTTTCAGAGATTGACGAGGCAGTAAAACCATACAACTTTGCAGATGGCGTGTTACCGGGAATTCTTATTTACGATGATACTCCATCCTGCGGAACATATCAGCTCGGGATAGTAGATTGTTCGGAGGAATCAAGAAAGAACGATAATAATGTAGAACCGGTGTTTACAATCCATGTAAATGGATGTGAGCAGCCGGGAGAAAACATGTTCGGTGACTCACAGGGAGTGATGAAAGAATCAGACATTCCGACATTTTTTATAGAATTAGGAACAACAATCCGAGGAACGGGCAAGACATTCGATACTTGGTTTAAAGATACACCGGAAGGGTTGAGAAAAATTTTAGATCAGTATCTGAAATAAAAGGAAAAGGTGAGTCTGATGGGTAGACTTAATTTTGAAAATAAAACGGAAAACAGACGGAATCTTGAAAGCAAATTGGAAAAAAGAAAAGAAGAGTTTGTACGAAACAATTTGTTGTCAGACGAATTTATTGAGTTTGTTCAGAAAAATAAAAAACCATTTGATACATTAATGTCTTATTATCAATGTGCAATCATGGAGGTTGAGACAAAATTTAAGGTCTTGAGCGAAGAGTACTCACTGGAGTATGATCGAAATCCGATTGAAAATATTAAGTCCAGAGTAAAATCGTTTGACAGTTTACTAAAGAAAATCCGTAGAAAAAATATTCCGCTTACAATGACATCGATTGAGGAAAATATTCAGGATATCGCAGGGGTTCGCGTAATTTGTTCTTTTCCAGATGATATTTACAGGCTTGCAGATTGTTTGCTGAGTCAAGATGATATTATTTTGTTAGAGAAGAAAGACTATATAAAAAATCCAAAACCAAGCGGATATAGAAGCTTGCACCTGATCATACAAACACCGATTTTCCTCCAAGAAGGAAAAAGGATGGTGACAGTAGAAGTGCAGCTTCGAACGATTGCTATGGACTTTTGGGCAAGTCTGGAGCATAAGCTTCGTTATAAGAAAAACATTTCTGAAGAACAAAGTGTATTTCTGGCAGAAGAGATGAGTCAGTGTGCAGAAATCAGTGCATCACTGGATGAGCGGATGCAGAAAGTAAAAGACATGCTTATACAGTCGGAAGAAGAGTCAAAAGGACCAGAAAAGTCAACACGATTACTGAACTTGATAAACCGGTAGGGACGGGGTTTGTGGCTCTTTTATGGATAATAGATTTAACATTCTATTACATGGATTTAACATTTACAGACATCTGATTTAACGTCAGCTTGCTAAACTTTCAAAGTAGAAAGGGAAGGAAGATGATATGATGAAAAAAATATGGGATTTCTGTAACGATAAAAATTTAGGAAGAGAGAGCAAGATTAGATTATTTTTATTTTTGAATATCATTTGCTGGTGTGGAATCGGAGCAGCACTTTGGCTTGTAGTAAGCAGAGTTGCTTTAGATAATATGACATGGCTTTTCGTATTTATCGGATATGCAGGAGTATTTCCTGGATGGATTGTCGGAATGCTTAAAATGATGAATATGGGAAATGAATTGGCAGTGAATGAATAAACAAAAATATGAAAGTTATTTTTAAAAAGACTTCCAGAAATTTGAATCAGACATACAATAACAGACCCTTGCATAGATTGTAAAAAACAAACTATGCAGGGGCTTTTCTATGAGAGATTATATTGAAGAGCGGGCAATCGAGATTGCAAATTACATCATACAAGAGAAGGCAACGATCCGGCAGACAGCAAAAAAATTCGGAGTGTCAAAATCGACTGTACATAAGGATGTAACCGAGCGTCTGGTCCAAATCAACCCATCACTTGCACATGAGGCACGTAAAGTCCTCGATACAAACAAATCAGAGCGCCACATTCGTGGTGGACTTGCTACCCGAGAAAAATATTTACATTTACATGTATAGAATACTTAATTTTATTGCGACTCTCTTTAATAGTAAGGTATAATCAATACAGAAAGATATGGAATACGAGGGGAGCAGCATGAACAAAAGAAATCTTTGGAGAAAATGGTACATTTTTTTAATGGGAAGTTGTCTTGTTATGGGACTGTTGGCGGGGTGTCAAAAAGAGAAACAAACGTCACTTAAGACCAGACAGACTTTGACACTGTGGCATTATATGGATTCACCGGCGAGGAAGCAGGCATTGTCAGATATAGCAGATGCATTTAACGATTCGCAGGCAGATATCGAAGTAGAAATACAGTATGTGCCGGATGAGGATTTTAAAAAACATCTGGCACTTAGTATGGCAGATGGAGATATGCCAGAACTTGCACTGGTGGATTCTTCTGATTTGAATTATTTTAATGCGATGCAGCCATTTGTAAATGTGACAGATCAGATTGAAAATCTAGATGAATATTTGCCAGAGGCAATAGCATCTTGTAAGGTGGACGGACAGATGAAAGGGATGCCGCTTGGGATGAATTGTGCTGCTTTATTTTGTAATACAGAGATATTGGAGGAGGCCGGTTTACAAGTTCCAAAAACATGGGATGAATTACAGGAAACAGCCTTAAAATTAACAAAAGATAATCGTTACGGTTTTGCTATGCCGGCACTTCGAAGCGAAGAAAGTGTTTTCTCGTTTTTGCCATTACTTTGGGGGTATGGAGGGGAAATAGCAGAAATAGAATCAGAGGAAAGTCAGGCTGCATTTCTAAAATTAAGAGAACTGTCGGAATCAGGAGCAATGAGCCCACAGGTAAATAATCTGATTACTGGCGATATTGTAAGACAGTTTATGGAAGGAAATGTGGTTATGGTTCTGGTTACATCTGCTTTTCAGCAAACAATCCAGAAAGAAAAGCCAAACATGAAATATGTAATGACACTTCCGCCGTCCGGTAATGAAAATAAAGAATGTGTAACCGCAATCGGCGGAGAAGTTCTTGTAGTAACGCCTGGGGAGAAGCAGGATGAAGCGATGGAATTTGTTAAATTTGTTTCTGAAAAATGTCAGATGGAAAAATTATTAGAGCAGATAGGATATCTGGCTCCACGCGAAGATATTTTGCAGGAGCAGATAGCAGAAAATGAAGATTTAAAGAATACCTGGCAAATTATGCAACAAGCCCGGCTGAGAGAATTTTCAGTGGATTGGCCATATGTATCTGTTGCGTTGACAGATGCAATGGAAGAAGAGATCGTAGGAGAGATACCACAATCGGTGATTATATCAAATCTAGCAGAAAAATTAAGGAAAAACAGGGAGGCAAAATGATGAAAAAAATCAAAAGCCTCAGAGGCAGAATATTTGTGGATATAATGATCGTGGCAATGTTTCCAATTTTAATTTTTGCTATTATATCGCAGGGAAGTCTGCGTGTCTGGCAGAAGAATGATTTACAGGAACGGATGCAGGCAAATCTTGAGAATGCAGATCGATGCCTTGATATTCAGTTAGATAAGTATAATGCGATTCTGTTTGATTTGTGTACGGATGATGTAGTAGTTGAGGCTGTTGAAAATATTAATAATAATAATGATGCGATGGAAGTTAATACCAGTAAATTACGTCATGAACTGAGTCATGTTTGTAATCGAAATCAAGGAATAGAAGGTATTACAATATTTCTTGCAAATGGTGAAGTCATATTTTACGATAAACAAAATTCATCATCTACATCCAGTGACTGGGCAGGAAAAGTACATTGCCCAGAGGTGAAGAAAGAGCAGGTTTATCAAGGACAGATACAACCGATAGTTGTAAATGATAAACACACATATTTACTGCAAATTGCGAGAAATCTAATCGATTATCGAGATATTCATGAAAAGCTTGGAACCGTTGTATTCAGTATAGACGAACAGTTGATTTCAGATATATTGCAGGTCGGAGCAAATGCGAATACTTATTTGCTGGAAGGAAATTATGTTATAAGTGCACCATCGGTAGCCAAAATTGGGCGGACTTTAGATTCAGTAAAGAATACGAGAAAAAATTTATATATTTCTAAAGTGAATCAGATGAGTCAGTTTACTATTTGCATAGAAAGAGATATATCGACATACAGAAAAACAATGAATGAACAAGTTGGTCTGTTACTAGGTGTTGCGTTTATTGCGTTTCTTGTTATGATTTTTTTAAGTTATATTTTTACTCGTCCATATATTCATGTTATCCAGAGTGTAGGACAGGGATTTCATGAAGTTGAAACGGGAAATTTTGAAACACGTCTGGAATTTTGGAAGCGTGCACCGGAAGAAATAAAAGATATAGAATTCGGATTTAATGAGATGGTGGAAAATCTGGATAATTTGATTAATCAGGTGAAGCAGGCGTTATTAGAGCAGAAGAATGCAGAATTATCTGCATTGGAAGCTCAGATTGACCCACATTTCTTATATAATACATTGGACAGCATTAATTGGAAAGCAATTGAAAATGAACAGTATGATATCAGCAGTATGTTGGTTGCTTTGGCGAATATTTTACGATATACGGTAGACAATGCAGGCGGAACATCAACATTGGCACAGGAACTTGGATGGCTGAAACAATATATGTTATTGCAGGGGACAAGGCTGGGAAAAATTCCTGTTATTGAGACAGATATACCAGAAGAACTATTCGGATTTCAAATTCACAAGCTATTGTTGCAGCCATTCGTGGAAAATTCAGTAAAATATGGATTTTATGGCAAGGAAGAAGAATGTGTGTTAAAAATATCAGCGAGAAAAATGGAGCATCAGATTCATATACAAATCGAGGATAATGGTAATGGAATAACACAAGGCAAGCTTGATGAATTAAATGATGAGCAAAGAGATATGACAGGTCATCTGGGTATAACAAATGTGAGAAAGCGGTTGAAATTATATTATGGTGAAGAAGCAATGGTATATTTTGAAAGCGAAGAACACTTATATACGAGAGTACATTTGTTTATACCAATGGCGGATGAATATCAAAAAGCGTAACAGTAGGGGAAGAAAAAATAGAAACGGAGGGGAAGATGAGAATTGTAGTTGTTGAAGATGAAGCACCAATCCGAGAAGGCATGGCAAAGATTCTTAGTAAAATAAAT
Organism: Ruminococcus sp. B05; assembly: GCF_003628495.1. Classification (NCBI taxonomy): domain Bacteria; kingdom Bacillati; phylum Bacillota; class Clostridia; order Eubacteriales; family Oscillospiraceae; genus Ruminococcus; species Ruminococcus sp. B05. Next base: position 58,959 of record NZ_RBZR01000009.1, read on the forward strand.
ACAGATTATAAGGTAGTCGGGACCGCTGTAGACGGAGAAAAGGGGCTGGAATTGATACGGAAGGAACGGCCGGATCTTGTTATTATGGATATCCGTATGCCTCGTATGACGGGATTAGAAATGCTTTCACAATTGCGACAAGAGCAAAATAAGTGCAAGGTAATTGTGTTATCGGCATATTCAGATTTTGATTATGCAAAACAGGCAATTGAATTAGGTATTGAAAATTATTTGCTTAAACCAATCAATATAGTAGAATTAAAAAATGCATTACAGCAGGTAGAAGCTGAGTTGGCAAAAGCGCAGAATCAAGACAGGGCTTTCTCGCTTGAATACATTTTCAATAGTTGTATCAACGGGCAACTTCAGCCAGATGACGCATTTCATAAAATGACGCAAGAAAAATATGGATTTACAGTGAGAGATTCTGCTGAAATAATGTTGATATGGCTTGGAGAAACATATGAAATGCAAATTGAGAGATTAAAGCTTATGATCGAGCAGGGAGTTGGTCAAAGAGTAAGCTATAGTATGTATATGCAGGAAATGGAAATATGGCAGTCATTGGTTATCATATTTTACAAAAATTCGAAAGATACATCATTGTATACATATCTTTCAGAACAAGTGTTGCCAACGGTGTATAAACGAATGAAGATACCAATGGTTAGTATGTGGAAAGAATCTGAAGAAATATGTTCGGTTTCTTCAGATTTAAAAGAAATGTATACACATCTTGAATGGGCATTATTATATGAAGAAGGTAAATTAATCAGAGTAAGTGAAATTGAATCAAAACAAGAGTCAATTCAAAATGGAATCGAGAAATATCCGATGGAGTTGGAAGAACAGGCTAAGAAGTCAATGTTAATAAAAGATAAAGAACAATTAAAATATTGTTGTCATCAATTGCCACAATATTATCAGGATAATCCACAATTTCCAATGACGATAAAGAAAGATATTATTCGGTTTTTCTGGTCACTTGCCAAAGTAGGTGGATTAAAGATAGACGGAAAAGAACCAGATATTCAGGAAAAATTGAATCAGATATCAGGTGCAGTGTGTTGGTTCCAGATTCAGAAAATTGTGGAGCAGACAATACAAATTGTTCAGAACTTGGAGGAGGAGAAAACTCCGGAAGAACATATTAGTGCTATGGTACAAAAAGCACAACAATTAATCCTACAATATTATGATCAGGGAATCACATTAGAAGAAATTGCAGGAAAGTTAGTTGTGTCAGAAGAATATTTAAGTACGCAGTTTAAGAAAGAAACCGGAATGACATTTTCAGAGACTGTGAGAAAATATCGTATAGAAAAAGTAAAAAAACTATTGCTGGAGACTCCTTTTAAATTAAATCAAATTGCAGAATTAGCAGGGTACAGCGATTCAAAGTATATGAGCAAGGTATTTAAAGAAGAAGTAGGAATGCTGCCGAGCGAGTATCGAAAATCATTGCATTAGCTAAGGGAATGTTATCATTTAAAATCAACATTTTTATAATAAAGTTGTTTAAAATATTCTACCTTTTTAAAATATTTCGTCTTTTTTTGTCGAAAAACAGTGCTAATATAATTAATGTAAAGAACAGATTAAAAAGACACAGTAATTAAGAAAGCTGTAAAGAATATATAGAAAAGAAGGTAAAAAATTATGAACGAAATGAAGATAACATTTAAAAAACCAGAAGAAATATTAGATTTTGTAAACAAAGTAGAAAAATATGATTGTGCAATGGATATGAACAGAGGGATTTATGTAGTTGATGGTAAATCCATTCTCGGAATTATGAATCTTGGGCTGAACAATATCATCAATCTGAAAATATATGATGAAGATTGCGAAGAATTAAAAAAAGAAATTGCTCAGTATGCAGTTGCATAAGAAAAGATTAAAGTATATGAATAAAGTAGACACTGTGAGAAAATGAAATTATTTTCTTTCGGTGTCCTTTTTAAAATAAAAGAAAAATGGGACAAAAGTCAAAATTTTTTCTTGTAAATGAAACTACAGTATTTTATAATTGAAGTTAGTCTGAAATATGCAGAATTAATTGGAGGGAATGGTAGAGATATCATCCGAAAGGAGGAACATTTTGAAGAACGAATTAGTGATAGTTCTCGATTTCGGCGGACAGTATAACCAGCTGGTAGCCAGACGTGTCAGAGAATGTAATGTATATTGTGAAATTTATTCCTATAAAACAGATATAGAAAAGATCAAAGCGATGAATCCAAAGGGAATCATCCTCACAGGTGGTCCAAACAGCTGTTACGAAGCAGATTCACCAACTTATACAAAAGAATTGTTTGAATTAGGAATTCCGGTTCTTGGTCTGTGCTATGGGGCACAGTTGATGTCACATGTATTAGGCGGAGAAGTAAAGCTTGCAGATGTTCGTGAGTATGGTAAAACAGAAGTTATCATTGATAAGCCTGAGTCAAAAGTGTTTGCAGGAGTCAGCACACCAACAATTTGTTGGATGAGCCATTTTGACTATATTGCACAGGTCGCTCCAGGATTTGAGATTAGTGCCCACACAGCAGACTGCCCGGTTGCAGCAGCTGAGAATGCAGAGAAAAAATTATATGCGATTCAGTTCCATCCAGAAGTGCTTCATACAGAAGAAGGCACAAAGATGATCAACAACTTTGTGAAAAATGTATGTGAGTGTGCAGGTGATTGGAAGATGGATGCATTTGTAGAAGAAACAATCCAATCAATCAGAGAGAAAGTTGGCGGCGGAAAAGTATTACTTGCCTTGTCGGGAGGAGTTGATTCTTCTGTGGCAGCAGGACTTTTGTCAAGAGCTATCGGAAAACAGCTGACATGTGTATTCGTAGATCATGGTCTGCTCCGTAAAGATGAAGGAGACGAAGTGGAAGGTGTGTTTGGACCAAATGGCCAGTTTGATCTGAACTTTATCCGTGTGAATGCACAGGAGAGATATTATAATAAACTTGCCGGAGTTACAGAACCGGAAGAAAAACGTAAGATTATCGGAGAGGAATTTATCCGAATCTTTGAAGAAGAAGCAAAGAAAATCGGAGCAGTTGATTTCCTCGCTCAGGGAACTATTTACCCGGATGTGGTAGAAAGTGGTCTTGGCGGAGAATCTGCAGTGATCAAATCTCACCATAATGTAGGAGGACTTCCTGATTATGTTGATTTTAAAGAAATTATTGAACCATTGCGCGATCTTTTTAAAGATGAAGTGAGAAAAGCGGGTCTGGAATTAGGTATTCCGGAGAGACTTGTATTCCGTCAGCCGTTCCCAGGACCGGGACTTGGAATCCGTATCATCGGAGAAGTGACAGCAGATAAAGTACGAATTGTTCAGGATGCAGATGCGATTTATCGAGAAGAAATTGCAAATGCCGGATTGGATCGCAGTATCGGACAGTATTTCGCAGCGTTGACAAACATGCGAAGTGTTGGAGTTATGGGTGATGAGAGAACTTATGATTATGCTGTTGCGCTTAGAGCGGTTAATACAGTGGATTTTATGACTGCTGAGGCAGCGGAGATTCCGTATGAAGTTTTGAATAAAGTGATGAGTAGAATTATAAATGAGGTTCGTGGGGTTAATAGAGTATTTTATGATCTGACGAGTAAGCCACCTGGAACGATTGAGTTTGAGTGATGAAATGAACTCTAAAAACCCAGTGTTTATACGGGTTACAAGCAAATTTGTTTAATTGCTGGCAACGATTTGGCAACACTTCTGGTATCATTCATTAAATAACAGAATACTTCAATAACAGAAAAACCTTACTGATTTTCAGAAATGAAGCTGAAAGTCGGTAAGGTTTTTTTGATCTGTAAGGAAAGTACTATTTGTCCGGTTTAAGCCTGTCTTTGAACGCTTCTACGAGATAGTCACTGAGTTCCTTTGAAGGCGAAACTTTGTGCCAGTGTCCGGATGTATCCAGTGCAGGATAATTATACCGCCACTGGTCGTATTCCTCTTTGGTTATTTCTCCCTGCTCCAGACGGGCAGCCTGTTCCCGCCATGCGTGGAACATATCAAACATAGTCGAGTAAGTAGAGCCGCTGAATTTATCTAACCGCAGACATACTTCTCCGTCGATTTCTCCGACTTTCAGACCATACATATCTTCCAGAGCAAAGAGTGTGTGCATAAGACCGAGGTAACTGTCTATATCCGGGACATCGATTGCCCGTGGGCTGACATCAAAGACGTGAGCCATTTCTTTGATGAGATCGATTTTGGGTTTTCTGGCTTCGGATTCATATTGTGCTACACGGACATCAGAGGTCTTTCCGAGAAAGCCGAGAATTTCACCGAGCTGTTTTTGTGTCATGCCTTTTCGATTACGGAAAAAGCGGATTCGCTTGCCGATTGCCATAATAAAACCTCCGTTGCAGTTATAGTGATACAACTATTTTGACTTAAACAAATTTGTTGAATTTAGTATAGCATGAGACAATAAGAATAGCAAGGAAAAACTTAAATAAAAAAAGTTAATATTTTTCTGTAAGCCACTTGACTTAACGGAATTTATTTAGTATTATACATATAAGAATTAAACAAAAACAGTTAGGAAAAGGAGATGGTAGTATGGCAGAAAAATCATTTATGACAGTGGAAGAAGTGGCAAAGGAATTGCGTGTGTCAAAGTCAAAAGCCTACCAGATTGTGCGAGAACTGAATGCAGAATTACAGAAACAGGGCTATTTGACAGTGGCGGGACGTGTGAGCGCTACATTTTTTCACAAAAAGGTCTGTTACAGCGATTGACGGAAAGGAGATGATGAAATGGCTGTATACAAAGATAACGCTACGGGAACGTGGCGGGTAATCTATCGTTTCACGAACTGGAAAGGGGAGCGGAAGCAGACACAGAAACGTGGATTTGCTACAAAGAGAGAAGCACTAGCGTGGGAGCATGAGGTCATGCTGAAACAGGGAGCGAAACTGGATATGACGTTTGCCAGTTTCTTTGAGATTTATGAAGCTGACAAAAAGCAGCGGGTGAAAGAAAGCACATGGGAATCCAAAAGCCATGTAATCCGCACAAAAATTTTACCGTATTTCGGGAATCGAAAGATAGCAGAGATTGAAGCAAAGGACGTTATTGCATGGCAGAATGAACTGATGGCATACCGGGACGAGAAAGGAAAGCCTTATTCAGCGGATTATCTGAAAACGATACACGCCCAACTGACAGCGATTTTCAACCATGCGGTAAACTTCTATAATCTGCCCTACAATCCGGCAAGGAGAGCAGGAACAATGGGAAATGAGGTTCCGAAAGAAATGAACTTCTGGACGAAAGAAGAATATCTGAAATTTTCCGAAGCCATGATGGATAAGCCCCGTTCCTATTATGCCTTTGAAATGCTTTACTGGTGTGGAATCCGTTCTGGCGAGCTTCTGGCTCTTACGCCTGCTGATTTTGATTTTGAGAAACAGACGGTCACGATCAGCAAGACGTATCACCGTTCCAAAGGACGGGACATTATCACAAGCCCAAAAACGAAAAAGAGTAACCGTACAATTAAAATGCCGCCATTTCTCTGCGAAGAAATGCAGGAATATATCAAAATGCTGTATGATATTCAGCCGGACGAGAGAATGTTTACGGTCACAAAATCCTATCTCAACCACGAAATGGAGCGAGGGGCGAAGCAGGCAGGTGTAAAGAAGATACGGGTGCATGATATTCGTCACAGCGCAGTTTCTCTGTTAATTAACATGGGATTTTCTGTGCTGGCGATTGGGGAGCGCATGGGGCATGAGGCAGAGAAAATCACCTACCGCTATGCTCACCTGTTCCCTACGGTGCAGACGCAAATGGCGGAGAAACTGGAAATGGAGAGAATGACAAAGGAGAACACAAATGGAAAGAACACTTGATTACAAAGGGCGATGGCGCAATCATACAGTAGCGTTCCGGGTATCGGACGAGGAAGCAAAGCTGATTAACGATTTGGTTGCACTGTCCGGTTTGACAAAGCAGGATTATATCACAAGGCGTCTGCTGTGCCGGGACGTAGTAGTACAGGGTAATCCGAGGGTGTATAAGGCTCTGAAAAATCAGATGGCTGCTATCTATGAAGAATTAAAGCGGCTGAAAACATTAAGACCTGACAATGATGAGCTGCTCTACACGCTGCAGGTAATCGCAATCACATTATACGGTTTGAAAGGAGAAGATGAATGACAGAAAAAATGAAAACGACTGCTCCCGTATCATCTGTTGGCGCAGATGGGGCGCAGCCGAATATAAAAAAACACAATGAAATTATAGCAAATGAAACAGCACAAATCAATCTGCAAGCCGCACAAAACCTGGAGAAATCCGGGAACGGCAGGCTTCAGACCATTTCCATGACGGAACTGTATGATACGGTCTACCCACCGAGAACACCCATTGTAGAAGGATTCCTTTATGGTGGTACTTATCTCTTTGTAGGGGCACCGAAAGTAGGAAAATCATTTTTTATGGGGCAGCTTGCCTACCATGTGGCAATGGGGATCTCTTTATGGGATTATCCCGTCCGAAAAGGGACGGTGTTGTATCTGGCGTTGGAAGACGATTACGCAAGGCTTCAGCGGCGGCTCTCCGGCATGTTTGGTGTGGAATGTGCGGATAATCTGTATTTTGCGACACAGGCAAAAACCTTGAATGAGGGCTTAGACAGGCAATTAGAGGAATTCCTGAAAGAACATACTGACGCAAGGCTGATTATCATTGACACGCTCCAGAAAGTACGTGAGGTCGGCGGGGACAGGTACAGCTATTCCAGCGATTATGAGATTGTGACAAAGCTAAAATCTTTCAGCGACAAATACGGTATCTGCCTGTTAGTGGTACATCATACACGTAAGCTGGAATCTGAGGATAGCTTTGAGATGATCTCCGGCACAAACGGGCTTCTTGGAGCGGCAGATGGGGCGTTCATTATGCACAAGAAAAAGCGTACTGACAATCTCGCAGTGCTGGATGTTGTGGGACGTGACCAGCCGGATCAGGAACTGACCATAGAGTTTGACCGGGAGCATTGTGTCTGGAAATTTAAGAAGGCAGAGACGGAGTTGTGGAAACAGCCGCCGAATCCATTGCTGGAAGCAATCAACAACTTTCTGACAGAAGACAAGCCGGAATGGGAGGGAACAGCAACGGAACTTGCAGGTCAGCTGACAGATATACAGATACAGGCGAATGTCTTGTCCAGAAAGCTGAATGTAGCTAACAGCCAACTGCTCAACGATTATGGGATTTTTTATAATAACAAGCGGGGGCATGAAAGGAAAATTATTCTTAAACGGCTTGAGTCGAAAGAGTAAAAGCGACGATATGCGACGGTTGCGACGGTATTTTTTATAGCAGGTTGGTATGGAAAATATCGACGCTACCGACGCAAACCGACGCAGAAAGGATTACTATGAAGAATGTGCAGATTTCTCATGAATTATTTGTATCTCTGCTCCGCTATCATTTGATAGAAGATGACAGATGCCTGAATGAAATCCGGCAGGGATTGGAACAGAAACTGGATTCTCTGGTGCGGCATGAATTATATACGAAATATAAGACTGCACCCACTCAGGAAGAACAGGAAAAAGCCAGATGGGAATATCTGGAAAAACGTGGAGTGCCGGACAGCTTTCGCTGGTAGTTTCCTTTGAAGATAGCAGACAGGAGCGTGGCACGCTCCTGTAATAGCAGACAACGAGAAAGGTGTGATTTGATGATAGTTCAGCCAGAATGGGGAACCCGAAATGTGAACAGATTTTTTTACGAAAGTGAAGCCAGGAAGATTGCCGCACTCAATGAAATCTTCGGAGAAGTGGAACTGACAACGGCAGAAATGCGGACGCTGGTATGGCTTGCGGGATGGGAGGAAAGCACGGTAGCAACTCTGGTATCCGCAATCCGAAAAGCTATGGCGGCGGAAGAAAAGCGGCGGGAACAGCCGCTCCGTCCGTAGGACGGACAAGCCCCCGGCAGGGCGCAAAGGCAGCTTTTGATGGACGGAACGGCTGTCAAAAGTGCTTTTGCGTTACTTTCGGCGAAAGTAACAAAGTCTGTGCGCCGTATCCGGCGCTGATTACTGCCCGAAAAGGGAGAGAGGAGAGTTATTGAAGAGAACGATCAGTTTTATGACAGGGAAAGGCTCTGTCAACCATAATAGCAGAAAATTCCATGCGAAGAATACAGATCCAGAGAGAAGTTATCTGAATGTGGAATACTGCAACGAAAATATCAAAGACGTTTATCATGAATTGTTCGATGAAGCGTTAGTCCGTTATAATGAGAAACAGACAAGGAATGACCGCCGGATTGACGATTATTATGAAAAAATCCGTTCAGGGAAACAGGAGAAGCCGTTCCATGAAATTATCCTACAGATTGGCGACAGGGAGACAATGGGAGCGGAAACAGAAGAAGGACGGCTGGCGGCAAAGATACTGGATGAATATATGCAGGATTTTCAGAGAAGAAACCCTACATTAAGGGTGTTTTCGGCTCATCTCCATATGGATGAGGCGACGCCCCATCTGCATATAGATTTTGTACCGTACACGACAGGAAGCAAGCGGGGGCTTGATACAAGAGTATCGCTGAAACAGGCATTAACGGCTCTTGGATTTAAAGGAGGCACCAGACAGGAAACAGAATTAAATCAGTGGGTGGCGGATGAGAAACAGCAGCTTGCCTCAATTATGCTGGAACATGGAATTGAGTGGGAACAGAAAGGCACCCATGAAAAGCATTTGTCCTTGTTGGATTTTGAAAAAAAGGAGAGGGCAAAGGAAGTTTCTATGCTTGAAAAACAGAAATCAGAGTTGGAAGAGCATAATGCCATCATGCAGGAAGTCAACGAAAAATATCTTGATCAGTTGGAGAGGGTTGAGAAGGATATATTTTCAGCACAGGAAAGCCGGAAAGAGGTTGATAAGCAGGCAGAACAGGCAAAGAAAAAGGCAGCGCAATATGAGAAAAAGCTGACGGAGATTGCCCCTATGGTAAAAGAGATGGAGATGTTTGCAGAGAAATATTCTGCTGATCCAGAAGAGGTACTGCCAGAGGCAGGAACGTTGGAAACGGGAAAATCTTACCGTGAGAAAAAGGCAAAGCCGCTGATAAAGAAGATTGTGACGGTGTTGCGATCAGTTTATCGGGCTTATCTGGATCTTTCCAGAAGATTCGGCAATCTGCAAAGATCATATGAGAGGGCGTGGGACAAGGTTAATTCTCTTACTGCCCGTGTAGAGGAACTTTGGAATGAGAATAGAACATTGAAGGAAAGAATGGGAGATTTTAATCGGGTAGAACGGGCTTTGGGACGAGATACAGTTGCAACCATTGTTCTAAGAGAAAAAAGGCTGGAAGAAGAACAAAGAGTGCAGAGACGAAAACAAAAAAGAAAGATGGATAGGGATGCAAGATAATGAAAGCAACTATAAAATACAAAGGGAACGGATTAAAACCGCTCCCTTTTTCCATTATTATAATACCACAAAATTGCTCTGAAAACAAGACTACCAATGTCTCAAGGACGGTGCTATAATCTCTTTCCAAATACGAAGATGGGGAGGGGTTCTTTTGGACAAGGACTGGATGGTTTTATTAAAGGGACAAAATCAACTGAGCAATGTGATTAAAACAAACGAGACAACCGAACAGTTTGGACTTTCCTTAACAGAGGAAGACGCTAAATTGATTTTAGCGGAACGGAAAAACGCACTGGCGGAACAAAAAAGAATTGAGTTTGGTGAAGGAATTGCGACAAAAATCATTTATGAATTTTGCGATTCTGAGTACATTCATCAAAGCAATTATGTGGAAACAATTATTCGATTGCAGGAAATATTTTATCTATATAAAAATGAAATGCATGATGAAATTACAGATGATGAACTTCTCCATTTAATGAAAGAACAGTTTGAAAATATATGCTTTGGCGATTTGGATTATTTAGAGAGTACCTGCCTTGCTAATTTTGCAGAAGCAATCCGGGCTGGTTACGATGGATATAAAGGTTCAGACGGTTATGGAGAATATTCAAAATTTGATGATGTAAAGAGATGGGATTATGATTTATATCTGGAAGCATTGAAAGAACTCTGTTGGAGGTGAAACTGATGGACTATGAAATGGAAGAATTAGTGCCGATTGTGGGCAAGTTGGCTGAGAAATATACAGCACATGAAAGCACATCCATAACATACGAAAAAGCGGAACAGCTTATGGGAGCTGTCTTATATTGCATTCACGAATTGCGGGAAATAAGTGAAAATGCTCCGTCCTTAAATGAAAAAATACCAGCTCAGAGAGCGTATGAAATAGGTGCGGAATATGTTAAGAAAAAGACAGAAAAAGCGCTGGATTTATACAACAGGATTCTGCCCGAATTTTGCCACTATGAAAACAAATGCCTGCATGATACTTTTGTTAAAGGGATACCAGAATTTTTTAAGTGGTACGACATTCGATTTGAACCACAAAATACGATTGTATCTCTTGATTATCCGTTAATGAAAGATATTTCAGAGTATACAGGAATCGACAAGATTTTTGAATTTATCAAATCTATCGGTTTAGAACAGAAATTTTTGAAATTATTTCCTGAGGGTTATGTTATAAATGTCTTGTCAAAGGATAACGGAAATTGGAAGGAATCAATGGATAATATATGTGAAACAGTTTTTATTCATGTAATAGGACATATAATACTGGGAAAATCATTGACGGTAATTGAGTTGGAGGAAGACGATTATTCTTATATGCAGAAGGTGTTTGAACAGACAACTTTGGAGGAGATGAAAAAACAGTTGGCGACTGCGCTTGATGTTTTCGTAAAAAATTACTATGAAAATGACGGGGAACTTTTGAATTATCTTTCAGGTGCTATCGGTAGTATCGTTGTCCGTTTGAAAAACGCTGCTGATAATAAAGTGCTTGCCAATATAATTTAGCATATCGGTTTACCAATATATTTGCCGCTCCGAAAAAGAAATTTTACTGTGCGACATTCAAAAATAGGTTGTCAATCCTTGCGGATTTGTTATAATAAGGGCGTGGCAACATTTTGGCAACGGAAAATCAGCAAGCCAGAATAATTGATGTAATTGAAGTAAAAGACGGCGTGGATTTGCATAAAACTTAAACAAATATAGTTAAGAATAACAAAGGACACGCCGAGTTTGAATAAATCGAGTTGCTTAAAAAAGCCAGTGTTTATGCGGGTTTCAGCGATTTCGATTAGTCTTTTGATAACAAATTGATAACAGTCATAGCAAGTGCCATTATTCTTGTTATCCAGTGGTTTATGGGTAACGGAACAATTAACAGGTGGCTTGCAGACTAAAGTTCGGAGCTTGGCTCTGAACAAATTCCATATTATAAACTAAGCCCTTAGCTGTGGTTAATAACCATAGTTAAGGGCTTTTTTGTCGTTGCCAAAGCATCTGTAGGGAGCTGCCAGTGGCAGGTCCTGTAGGTGCTTATTTATCTTTCAAGTGGTCTTTGAATGCTTCCACGAGAGCGTCACTTAATTCCTGTGATGGAACTTTTGCCCAACGCTGTGTGGTGTCGAACTCTGGATAATGGTAACGCCAGTTATCGTATTCTTCTCTGTTGATTTCTTCGGAAGATAGCTTGTCTGCCTGTTCTTTCCAAGCATACAGCATTTTGAGGAGTTCATATGCTTCTCTGCCTTTGTCCTTGTTGACCTTTAAGCATACCTCTCCGTCTGCTTCACTGACAGTAAGACCGTAAATATCTTCAAGGGTAAACAGAGTGTGCATAAGACCGATATAGCTGTCTATGTCAGGAACATCAAGAGCCTGTGGAGAAACATCAAGCACCTGTGCCAATGCATTTGTAAGGTCTGCTTTCGGTTTGCGTGTACCAGTTTCGTACTGTGCCAAACGCACATCAGCACTCTTTTCTGGAAAACCGATTGCTGTACCGAGATACTTTTGTGTCATACCACGCATTAGTCTGAAAAAATGTATTCTTTCGCTGATAGCCATAATGATACGCTCCTTTTATATTTAGTGAAATAAGTATAGCAGAAATGTTTAGTGGAAGTCAAGAAAAACCGAAACAAAAATGTTTAATATTTTCTTTGCAACCACTTGACAATAGCAAATATGTTTAGTAAAATAAATTACGAATTAAACAAATATGCTTAATGCGACAACTGAATGACCGTCCGAAAAGCCAAACCGCCAAGACCTCGTCGGAGCAAGTTCCGTATCGTTCGCTTGTGTGCAAGCACAAAAGCTCATTCGCTGCACTGCTCCTCCTCTTCCCCAAAAGTCTCCGACTTTTCGGGAACCCCTATACGAGCGAGCGCCTGATGTACTGCGGTGCATTGGGACAGCACAGCGCCTGCCGACAAGCAGGAGTGCCTGTTGGAACTTTAACACGGAGAAAGCGGCAAGCAAAAAATTATTTTAAGAAAGGAAGAAAAAGGATATGGAAAACAGATTTATCCGAGCCGAAGATGTGGCTCAGGAACTAAACGTATCAAAACCTTATGCATATAAACTCATCAGACAATTAAATGAGGAATTGAAAGCAAAGGGCTTTATTACGATTGCAGGGCGTGTAAATCGCCAGTATTTTTACGAAAGGCTCTACGGAGCAGGAAAGGGGGAAATGTAAATGCCGGTATTTAAGAATGAAGATAACGGTACTTGGTATGTGATGGCAAGGTATGTGAACTGGAAAGGGGAACGCAAGCAGAAATGCAAGCGTGGCTTTGCTACCAAACGAGAAGCACAGGAATGGGAAAGAATGTTCAAATTGCAGACTTCTTCAGACCTTGATATGAGTTTTGAAGCCTTTACGGAGCTTTATATCAATGATGTGAAGAACCGTTTGAAGGAAAACACGTGGCTTACCAAAGAGCATATCATACGCACAAAGATACTTCCGTATTTCGGGAAACTGAAAATCAGCGAGATTTCCACAAAGGAGATTATTACTTGGCAGAATGAAATGCTTGCCTATCGTGATGAGAAGAAAAAGCCTTATTCACAGACGTATCTGAAAACGCTGCACAATCAGTTGTCCGCCATTTTCAATCACGCTGTCCGCTACTATGAACTGCGTTCCAATCCTGCGGCAAAGGTGGGAAATATGGGACGTGAGGAACACAAGGAAATGCTGTTCTGGACAAAGGAAGAATACAAGAAATTCTCTTTTGAGATGATGGACAAGCCTGTTTCCTTTTATGCGTTTGAAATGCTTTACTGGTGCGGTATCCGAGAGGGCGAGCTGTTAGCTTTGACTCCGGCAGATTTCAACTTTGATAAGGAAACAGTCACAATCAATAAATCCTATCAGCGTTTGAAAGGGCAGGATGTGATTACTTCTCCGAAAACGAAAAAGAGCAACCGCACGATTAAAATGCCGAAGTTTCTGTGTGAGGAAATGAAAGAATATCTCGGTATGCTTTACGGATTGAAGAAGAAAGACCGTATCTTTACGGTGACGAAAAGCTATCTTCATCACGAGATGGACAGAGGGGCAAAGGCGGCAGGCGTGAAGCGTATCCGCATTCACGATCTCCGTCACAGCCACATTTCACTCTTGATTGATATGGGCTTTTCTGCGGTGGCGATTGCTGACCGAGTTGGTCACGAAAGTATTGATATTACTTATCAGTACGCACACCTCTTTCCGTCAAAGCAGATTGAGATGGCAGAAAAATTAGATGATTTAGGGAAAGGAGATTTTGAAAATGTCAGCTAAGAACAGAGATAACAAAAATCGTTGGAGGAATATCACAGTAGGGTTTCGAGTATCGCCCGAAGAAAACGAACTCATTAACAGAGCTGTAGCTCTATCAGGATTGCCAAAACAGGAGTATTGTTACCGCCGTTGCTTAAATCAGGATGTGGTGGTACAGGGCAATCCGAGAGTGTATAAGGCGTTGAAAACGGAATTTGCCACAGTCCTTGCGGAACTGAAAAGGATTGAAGCAGGAAAAGGTGTGGATGATGAACTGCTGAGTGTAATAGAACTGATTTCCATTATTCTCGGCGGTTTGAAAGGAGAGGATGCGAATGGAGAATAAAAAAGAAATGACTATTCCAAATGTATCTGCGGCAACAGATGCGGAACAGTCACTTTCCAAATGTACTGACAATAGTATAGTCAATCAGGATACGGATTTCAAGGGGTACGAGCAATCTTTTGAAGAAATGCAAAGGGAAATACTCAGACAGTTAGACCCTTCCTATCTGAAAACAGTATCAATGACAACGCTGTATGATACGGTGTTTGAGGTTCAGACACCACTTATCGACGGTCTGCTCCAAAGGGGAACTTACCTTTTCGTAGGTTCCCCGAAAGTGGGAAAGAGCTTTATGATGGCACAGCTTGCCTATCATATCAGCACAGGCACACCGCTTTGGGAGTATAAGGTGCGTAAGGCAACGGTGCTTTATTTTGCCCTTGAAGATGATTACCCACGTTTGCAGAAGCGATTGTTTCAGATGTTCGGTGCAAAGGAGACAGGCAATCTGTATTTCGCAACGGAATGTAAAACGGTCAATGGCGGACTGGAAGAACAGATAAGAGGGTTTATGAGGGAACACCCAGACACAGGCTTGATTATCATAGACACCTTAAAGCGTGTGCGTGAAGCAGGCGGAGCAGATTACAGCTACGCAAGTGATTATGATGTTGTGGCAAGGCTGAAAGCGTTGGCAGACAGTTACAAGGTTTCAATGCTTATTGTTCATCATACACGCAAACAAAAATCGGAAGATATATTCGATATGATTTCAGGCACGAATGGTCTGATGGGTGCGGCAGACGGTGCATTTGTTCTCAGTAAGGACAAGCGTACTTCCAACAATGCCACACTTGATGTTGCTGGCAGAGACCAGCAGGATATGAAAATCCATCTTGTAAGGGACAGCGAGCGATTGGTGTGGAACTTTGCAAAATCGGAAACGGAGATGTGGAAAGAACCGCCCGAACCTCTGCTTGAGAAGATAGCGGATACGCTCTTTTCGGAAAGTGACAGATGGGAAGGAACTGCTTCGGAACTTTGCGAAAGGCTTGCGGTGGATATAAAGCCGAATGTACTTTCTTTAAGGCTCAGTATCAACGCAAGCAGGCTGTTTCGTGATTACGGTATCCGTTATCAGAACAGCCGCACACACGACGGAAGAAAGGTTTCACTTTGGAAAGAAACCGAGCAGACGGCGTGACAAACGGTGTCAAAGGTGTCAATGTTTTTGAGAGCAGCACGCTGTGAAAAACATTGTCACCATCGTCACACTTTGACACCGGATAAAGTTTAGGGGAGTGTGCAGAGAGTGCCTTTTCAAAGGCGGCTCTTTGGTCTCGCCTGCTGGCTCGGTCGGTTCGCAGGCGTGTGTGCCACCGGCACACGCTCACCCCTCGGAGAGCCTTCGGAGAACGCAAAACCTGTTTACAGGTCGCATTTTTGATGGGTGTACCCGTCAAAAGTGCTTTTGCGTTACTTTTGACAAAAGTAACAAAACCTGAGAATGTTGAAATTTACAGATGGGAGATGAAAAAATGCAGAGAACGATAAGTGCAATGGTCGGTAAAGGCTCGGTCAATCACAATAGCCGAAAGTTCCGAGCAGAAAATGTAGACGGAACTCGTACTCATCTCAATATCGACTACTGCAATGAAAATATAAAGACAGTTTATCACGAATTGTTTGATGAAGCATTGGAAAGATACAATGCCAAGCAGATAAGGTCAGACCGAAAGATAAAAGATTATTATGAAAAAATCCGAAGTTCCAAGCAGGAAAAACCGTTCCACGAAATCATTTTACAGGTGGGCGGTAAGGGAAATATGAACGCCGATACGGAAAACGGAGAACTGGCAAAGCAGATTTTAGATGAATACTATCAGGGTTTTCAGGAGCGAAATCCACAGCTTCGGGTGTTCTCGGCTCATCTGCATATGGATGAAGCTACACCACATCTGCACATAGATTTTGTACCTTTTACCACAGGCAGCAAGCGTGGACTTGATACAAGAGTGTCACTAAAGCAGGCTCTTGCAACGCAAGGTTTTAAGGGCGGCAGTCGTGGCGATACGGAGTGGTCGCAATGGATACAGTCCGAAAAAGAACAGCTTGCGGCGGTGATGGAACGTTATGGGATTGAGTGGGAACATTTAGGCACACACGAAAAACATCTTTCTGTTTTGGATTATAAAAAGCAGGAAAGAGAAAAAGAAGTGGCGGCATTAGGTGCGAAAATCGAGCAGAAACAGATTGAATTTGATGTGTTGTCGGAACGAGTATTGAACTATGATAAGGCAAAAGACGAGCTGTCAAATCTTGAAATAGAGCTTGATACTGCACCGAAATATCAGTTGCCAGAACCAGAGAAATTTATGACTGCAAAGGCATATAAAACCAAAATGGCAGAGCCGGTTGTAAGGAAATTGAAGCAACTTGTCAAAACGGTGCTTGCCCGCTGCTTTGAGGGGTGGGACAACTATCATAGGCTGAATACAGCGAATGCACAGTTATACCGCACCAATCAGCGTTTGGAGAAAGTCAATGAAAGATTGACCGAAGAAAACAAAATCCTAAAAGCAGAAAATAAAGATTACAGCCTGCTCCGTAAGGTTTTTGGTCGCAAACAGATAGATGATTTGTTGGAGCAGGCAAGAACAGTTAAAGGTCGCAAGCGTGATAATACACGATCACGATAGACAAAAATCACAGGAGGAAAAGGAAAATGACAAAGACAATTTTTGAAGAAATGGGCGGAACTTATAGACAGGTGGGTGATTATTTATTGCCGAACATCACAGTACCAGCCGAAGAAGAAATAGAGCCGATTGGTTTATGGGGGAAACGACATGCAAGGCATTTAAAGGAACACTATAAAGTGTTATATATGAACCTGCTGACAAGCGGAAAGCTGCATAGTTATCTTGCAGAAGTCGATAAGCAAGCAGAGGATATGTTTCTTCGACTGGTAAAGGAATATGCCGACAGACAAGATGTGACGGAACAATTAAAGAAAGATAATCCCTACGAATGGATTGGAAGAATGAATAATATTCAGGCTTGTGTGAGGGAAGTTGTAGGAACGGAGTTGATTTACACATAAGCGTTTTACGGTATGGTGCTCCTGCGTTTGCTGGAGTGCTGTGGTTGTGGTTGTAAAGAGGTTGTGAAAGATTGAATTTCGTAATGGTTGGATGTATAATTAGGAAGTGAAAATTTTAATTTGCACTTCCATAAGGTGAAATGTATTGACACAAAAAATACAGTATGATAGTATTGCCATTAGAAGAAAGAAAGGCACATTTTGTGTAAGGTGAGGAAATGATTAATAGATAATTTGATTTAAGTAAGACACATATAGTTATTGAGCCTGTAGAGAATAGGTTTGTTTTGTGTACGCTTAAGTTGGATTATCGCAAGAGGCATTTCCTTTGTTTTCCTTTTGGAAAAGAAATAAGGGTCTATTTAGCGAGTCTATTTTTGCGTATGCAAAAAAGACTCGTTTTTGTGTGTTCAAAATAATAATTGGCTCAGACTTCGAAAAGGAGAAACTTTAATGTTGCAGATAAAAAAATTAAATTTAACACATAAAAAAGACCTGAGAATAATTCTTAATGATTTCAACCTTGTGCTAAATGATGGAGATAAGGCAGTTATTATTGGAGAAGAGGGAAATGGGAAATCGACATTAATGAAGTGGATATACAATCCGTCGCTTGTAGAAAACTATATAGAAGCAGATGGGGAAAGGATAATGGGACACGAACGTCTTGGTTATCTTCCGCAGGAGATGCTCGATGAAGATAAGGAAAAAACAATATACGAATATTTTTCTGAAGAGGAAATATTCTGGGAGAAAACGCCTAAAGAATTGTCTGTTATTGCGGGAAAATTTGGAATGAAAAATGATTTTTTCTACAGTAACCAGACAATGGGTAGTCTTTCAGGAGGCGAAAAAGTCAAGACACAACTTATGAGGCTTTTCATTCGCGATGTTTCTGTGCTGTTGTTGGACGAACCTTCCAATGACATCGACATTGCGACGCTTACATTACTGGAAAAAATCATAAATGACTGGAAGCACATTGTGCTTTTTATTTCACACGATGAAACGCTGATAGAGCGTACTGCCAACATGGTGATACATATCGAGCAGATTATACGAAAAACAAAGGCGAGATATACCGTGGCAAAGCTTCCCTATAGACGCTATGTGGAAGAACGGCTTCATAAATTTGAAATCCAAAAACAGCGGGCACTGAGTGACCGTAGGGAGAAAAAGATTCGCGATGAAAAATATCAAAGAGTTATGCAGAGTGTACAAGGTGCATTAAGAAGTTGTACCAGACAAGCACCGTCTGTTGCCAAAAACTTAAAGGACAAAATGCATACGGTTAAGGCAATGGAACGAAGATTTGAAAAAGAAGATGAAAATATGACTCAGATGCCGGAACAGGAAGAAGCAATCTTTGTCAAATTAGGGGATGAAAACTCACACATTCCCGCAGGAAAAACGGTCATAGAATATGAACTTTCAAAGCTTGTGACTCCGGATGGCAAAAGAATTTTAGCAGAAGGAATTCATTTAAAAATAAAAGGTTCAGAAAAAATCTGTATGATAGGAGCCAACGGGGCAGGAAAAACGACTCTTCTAAAAAAGATAGCGGAAGAACTCCTAAATCGGAATGACATTAAAGCAGAATATATGCCTCAAACTTATGAAGACCTGCTGGATTTGGATGTTACACCGGTTGATTACCTTGATAAAACAGGAGATAAAGAAGAGCGTACAAGAATTAGAACATACCTTGGTTCACTTAAATACACACCAGATGAAATGGAGCATCCGATTCGGGAGTTATCAGGCGGACAAAAGGCGAAAGTGCTTCTCTTGAGGATGAGCTTAAGTGGTGCAAATGTTCTTATTCTGGATGAACCGACAAGAAATTTTTCACCATTGTCCGGTCCGGTAATAAGAAAAATGCTCCGAGAATTTCCGGGGGCTGTCATTAGCATTTCTCACGATAGAAAGTATATTGAAGAGGTGTGCGATAAAATATATCAGCTAAATCCTAATGGATTACAGCTAATTGGTGATTGATAACAAAAAGGATGAAAGACTGACAAATTTCAGGCTTTTAGTGAGTTGGAAAGCATACAAAGATTTGAATTTGGAGGATAGATTATGGTACGTACAGAAGATGCATGTGAAATTATAAAATATGCTTTGCAAAACGAAATTAAAGTATATTTAGATGGCGGATGGGGTGTTGATGCACTTCTTAAAAGAGAATCAAGAATACACAATGATATTGATTTGTTTGTTGAACTGAAACATTATCATGATTATATTTATGTGATTAAGCAGCATGGATTTGAGGAAGTAAATACTGATTATACAACGGATGGTCATACTGTCTGGAAAGATGATAAACAAAGAATCATTGATTTACATTGTTTTGAATTTACAGATGACGGAATTGTTTATGAGGGAGATATATTTCCATCAAAAACTTTTTCCGGTATTGGAAAAGTTGGAGATATAACTGTTTCTTGTATTGAACCATTGAGTCAGGTAATGCTTCATTTGGGATATGAACACGATAAAAATGATGTGCATGATGTGATGCTGTTGTGTGAAACATTTCAAATAGCAATACCAGATGAATATAAGGAAAAGTAAAATTTCAGTTTTGTGTTGAATCTCTAAGCAAAATAGCTTATAATTTGACATGCTACATATAGTTATTATCCACAGTTATCGAGTAGGTGTTATCAATGCCGATAACAAAATGATAACATTAGCTCGTATAGGCAGGATAATATGGATATATCAAATAATCAAAAGAACGAGAAACATTACAGAGAATAATTCCTAAACAAAAAGCGTTAGTCTTTGTAGAATTCGAATAATATATAACAACTACAAAATGCCGAAAGCCCTTAGCTGTGGGTATGAAACTCATGGCTAAGGGCTTTTTGCTTTACAATGATGTTGGTTTGTGTATAATTATGGATAAAATGAAATAACATAATTTTCCTATTGAGTAAATGGAAATTGGAGAGGTGATTCTGTTGCAGATTAAACTGATAAAAGGAAGTTACGAATATAAGGAGCAAATCATTGAGATGCTCAAAGAATGGAAAGAATATAACGATACTCATGAAGTGAATTGTTCACCAGGGGCTATCTTCAAAAACAACTACGATGATTTTGAGTATTATTTGAGTAATTTGGAAACCAGCGAGCCTAAAAATGGATTGGTTCCTGACTCGACATTTTTCTGCTTAGATGAGGAACGAAATATAATTGTTGGTGCGGTAAATATTAGACATTACTTAAATGAATATCTTTTGGCACACGGAGGTCATATTGGCGACGGAATCAGACCATCTGAACGAAGAAAAGGATATGCTACTCAAATGGTTGGGATTGCCTTAGAAGAATGCAAAAGGATTGGAATCAAAAAAGTTTTGATGGTGTGTGATAAAGATAATATTGGTTCTGCAAAATCTATTATAAAAAACGGTGGAATATTGGAAAATGAACAAAAAGAGGACGGTAAAGTAGAACAAAGATATTGGATTGATTTAGAGTAAGATGATAAATACAAAATACTAGGAGATGGAAAAATGAGTATCCTTAAAAATGAAATTCCGATATTGGAGTTTGATGCGGAACAAAATGCGGTTATCGACTCCACACATGAAAATTTAGATATTAAACTTCCGCCAAAATGTGTTTTTGCCTTTCTAGGAGAGTATATTGAAGAATATGCCAGTAAGAATGATGTAAGACAGGTAGCACATTTTATTAGTGCAACGAAGTATTATCCGATTTACATAGCTGAATATAAGGGAAAAGAGGTTACACTTTGTCAAGCACCTGTAGGTGCCGCTTCTGCGACACAAATTTTGGATTGGCTGATTGGGTATGGTGTGCGAGAAATAATTTCTGCCGGATCTTGCGGATGTCTTGAAACATTTCCTGAAGGGACATTTCTTGTACCATACAAGGCTCTGCGTGATGAAGGAACATCTTATCACTATGCTCCACCGTCACATTTTATGGCAATTAATGAAAGAGCAAGAAAAGCTATTGAAGAAACTATACTAGAACATGGTATGAAATATCAAGAAGTTATTACTTGGTCAACGGATGGGTTCTATCGTGAAACCAAAGAAAAAGTAATATACCGCAAAAGCGAAGGGTGTTCTGTTGTAGAAATGGAATGTTCAGCACTTGCAGCTTGTTCGGCTTTCCGTGGTGTAAATTGGGGAATGATACTTTATACTGCAGATAGCCTTGAAAATATTAATAAATATGACGAGCGAAATTTTGGTGGAAACGCATATGAATATGCACTTACACTCTGCCTTGATGCGGTAGTGAAGATGTAGAGAGTTGTAATTTTTGCTTTGTCGAGATACCAAATATAATAAAAAATCTGTTTGCTTAATTGAGAGAGTGAGTTACAATAATAGTATTATACCAGAATCACGCGCCAAGTCTCACGGACGTTCGACTTGAATGTGAAAAATGAGAATGTAAAAAACAAATTATAAAAAGGAGATTCCTAACATGGTAAAAATTATTTCTGACAGCACATGCGACCTCTCACCAGAGTTGATTGCAAAATATGATATTGACATTTTGCCACTGCATATTCTTCTCGGGGAAGATGAATATGAAGATGGAAAGAATATTATACCGGAACAGATTTATAGCTGGTCTGATGAAAATAAAACAACACCAAAAACGTCAGCTCCGGCATTGACAGATGCAATTGAGCTTTTTAAACCATATATAGATGAAGGGCGCGAAATTGTATGTTTTTCTATTTCAAGCAGTATGTCTACATCAGGGAATGTTATGCGTATTGCTGCCGAGGAACTGGAGGCGGAAGATCGTATTACAGTAATTGATTCGGCAAATCTTTCTACAGGGATTGGGCTTCTTGTAATAGAGGCAGCTATTATGGCACAGAATAATCACACAGTAGAAGAAATTGTTTCAGCAATAGAAACGTTAAAACCGAATGTCAGAGCAAGCTTTGTTGTAGATACGCTTACCTATTTATATCGTGGCGGTCGCTGCAATGCGGTTTCAGCTATGGCAGGGGGCGTTTTAAAACTGCATCCTAAAATCGTAGTAGAGAATGGTGCAATGAATGCTTCAAAAAAATATCGTGGAAAAATCAATTCTGTAATTATGACGTATGTCAAGGATATGGAGGATGATTTAAAAGCAGCAAGACCTAACAGAGTTTTTATTACACATTCTGGTTGTGATCGCCAGATAGTAGAGGAAGTACATTCTTATTTGGAAAATTTGGGCGTTTTCTCTGAAATATTAGAAACAAGGGCCGGCGGCGTCATTTCCAGCCATTGTGGTCCGGGTACATTAGGAGTCTTATTTATCAAAAGTATGTAATAAAAAGCTAAGAAGGGAATGACATAAAATGAAGCTTGCAAACATTACATTGGCACCCACGATTCGAAAATACAATAAGGAAAATTTAGTACATGATGTAATTACCGGTTTGATCATTATGGCTGTGTCAATCCCGATTTCTATGGGATATGCACAAATAGCAGGTCTTCCGGCAGTATATGGATTATATGGTTCAGTATTTCCAATCCTTTTATTTGCATTATTTTCGACATCACCACAATTTGTATTTGGGGTAGATGCAGCACCGGCAGCCTTGATTGGTTCAGCATTATTAGGAATGAACATAGAAGGCGGTTCAAAAGAAGCTCTCGCAGTTGTTCCGGTGCTGACATTTTTCGTAGCTGTGTGGCTTTTGGCATTTTATTTAATGCATGCAGGAAAGCTTGTCAATTACATATCAGAACCGGTGATGGGTGGATTTATCACCGGTATTTGTACAACGATTATTTTGATGCAGGTGCCAAAGCTTATGGGCGGAAGTGCAGGAACCGGCGAATTCTTGGAACTGGCGGAACATATTATTAAAGTTGCCAGACAAATCAATATGCCGTCGCTTGTACTTGGGAGTGTCTCTCTTGTGATTTTACTTGTAGCGAAAAAATTTGTACCTAAGTTCCCAATGGCGGTGGTGTTAATGGTATTAGGTGCAGTTCTTACAAACATTCTTCCAATGACAGCGTGGGGAATTAAAACTTTGGATGCGGTTGAACCGGGACTGCCAAAGTGGAGTATTCCAGATTTTACTGTTGTTCCGATTCGTGAAGTAATTACGATTAGTTTATCAGTTGCGGTTGTCATTATGGCAGAAACGTTGCTTGCAGAAAATAATTTCGCCCAGAAAAACCGATATCGGATTAATGACAATCAGGAAATTTTAGCATTCGCAGCGGGTAATATGGCGGCAGCCTTTACCGGATGTTGTCCAATCAATGGTTCTGTTTCAAGAACAGCGATGGGGGAACAATACCAGGGAAAAACGCAGGTGATGAGTATTGTTGCAGGTCTGTCTATGTTGATTTTGCTGCTTTGTGGAACTGGATTTATTGGGTATCTTCCGATTCCAGTGCTTACAGCCATCGTGATTTCGGCACTGCTGGGTGCGACAGAATTTCATCTTGCGGCGAAGCTGTGGGAAGTCAGCCGAACAGAATTTTTTATTTTCGCAGGCGCATTTGTAGGAGTACTTTTTCTCGGGACGATAAATGGTGTATTGATTGGAATTATTTTATCATTTTCAGAAATGATAATCCGATCATCTAAGCCGGCGAGAGGATTTCTTGGGATTCAGCCTGGGCACAGACATTTCCGGGATTTGAATGAGAGTAGTCAAATTCATGCAATAGAAGGTGTTTTGATTTATCGTTTCAGCAGCAATCTTTTTTTCGCAAATGTTCAGGTATTACAGCAGGATATAGAGGATGCATTGGAACAGAAGAAAGATACGAAGGCAGTAATTTTAGATGCAAGTGGTATTGGAAATATGGATATCACAGCAGCGGAAAGGCTTGGAAATCTTTACGCATCTCTAAAAGCACAGGGGATTCGTTTTTATATAACGGACCACATTGCGGGATTGAATGAGCAGATGAGAAAACTGGGATTAGGACATCTTATCAGAGAAGGCTGTGTGCGAAGAACAACGCATATCGCTTTAAAAGATATGGGGATTAACAGACCATATCCTTTAGAGGATGGAGTGGATAATGAAGAGCGCAGCGATTCAAGAAAGCGTGTGGACAATCGTGTGCAGGAATTTGTCTGGGCATTTGGTTCAGGTTCGGAAGATGAGATTGAAAAGCAGATTGTACGACAGATAGAGCAGCTGAAAAAAAGTGGGGACATGGAGAAGCTGCTGCATGGAAGCTGGTCACATATGGATGCATTTGATGAAGATGAGTGGCTGGAGCATCTGGAGGAACATTTGAAAGAAATTGTAAATATTTCCGGAAAAGATGAAAGAACACTTGCAGCACGTTTGGAAGAGCACAGACAAGAAGTGCATGACCGTATTGCACAGGAACACCCAGAGCTTGCCCAACGGTTTAAGGAGCGCAGACATCGTCTGGATGAACATTTGAAAGAACGTCGTCCGGATGTTTATGAGCTTGTCATTAGTTTAAGAGATAACAAGAAGAAAGAAGAATAAGATAAAAAAGAAATGGTTGGAATTTCGAAGTTCCGGCCATTTCTTTTTTTGAATTTTATGAATTGATACAAGGACGAAGCATAATTTTAGCTGTAAATATTCCATTATCATACGTGAAATCACATCCGCCGCCAGTCTTTTCAACAATGTGGCGGACAGATTGAATTCCAATACCATTTTCATTTCTTTTAGAAGAAAGAAAAATGCCATGCTTCTGCTGGATTTTACCATCAAAAGCATTTTCAATTTGAATCAAAATAAGATTAGAAGCATGTCGATAGATTTTAATATCGATCCGTTGTCTGAATTTTGAGGTCTTCAAGCTGGCTTCCAATGCATTTTCTAACAGGTTAGAAAGAACAAGACAAAAGTCTGTTTCATCGACTGAAATTTGTGCCGGAAGATCAATCTGCGCGTGGAAAGGAATTGTGTTACGTTCAGCCAGTGTACAATAATAGCTGATCACACTGTCGATGACCTGATTTTCACAAAAATGCATATGCATAGTCGGGATTTTCTGGGTTACATTATATAGATACTCTTTTATTTTTTCTAAATCGCCTGCTTCAGCCATTGAGGATAACTGAAGAAAATGATGGCGCATATCATGTCGTGCCTGACGTGTCTCTTCGATTGCATTGCAGAGGTTAGTATATCTTTCCTGTTGGATTGAAAGAAGATAGTTTTCTTGTTGAAGCCGTGCATTTCGGTTTAGACTGTTTGCCATTAATAAAAACAGAGCATAAAATAATGCAAGAATTATTAACAGAACAAGGCTGACAACAATATATATCTGTAAAATCCGTCCGGTATATAAGGTGCCATCGTATTTTGGGACCATGAACAGATTCAGTCCGATAAATATAAGCGGTAAGATCCAGAATACATACCAGGTCTGAGCAAAATTATCATCATCGATCATGATTCGGACAGTATGAGTGGCAGGATACCAGACGGCTAAAAGGAATAAAATACAGATAATGTTATAGATGATTCCTGTGCCAATCTGAAACCAGAGTATATTTTTTGAGGCAGGTATATGTAAATCTATAATTGCATTTATTGCGCGGGAAAAACTATTCACGCAAGAAAAAACAGCACAAATCGCAAGAAAAATGCTAAAAGATTTCCAAATAGAAATCGCAAGAGTTTTATGATAGATTATCATGAGGAACAATAACAGGAAAAAGAGAATGGGAGCTGTCTTAATCTGTAAAGCCGAGCATAATATACCTCCCAAAATGCAGAGTGCAATTAGAAGAGGAAAAAGCCAGGCAATTAGCTTTGGAAGAGATATTTTTAGTGTTGATTTTACAGGAAGATAGGCAAGAATCATCCCAGGGATAATTACAGTAAGTTCAAGTGTCGGGCGAAGAATATTGTTCATTATGTATGCCCCCTTTCAAAATAAGAAATATATAAAAGCTTTCTCTCATGCGTTTATTTTAACATAAAACAGATAGACAAACTACGGGGCGGATTTACAATTCGTGCTATTTTTTGACTATTCGTGACAGAGCGATTGAAAACGAGAAGTGTTTTTTTATAATAAAAGCAGTAGATGACAAAGGCTGAAAAAAGGAGGAAAGTATAAATGAAAGGAAGAAAAATACTATTAGCGTTTATTATATCTGCAGTTACGCTCACATCGGGATGTGCAAATGGTACACCAAAGACAGAGGAGGCAAAATCAGAGCAGAAGACAACAGAAGAAAATGCAGTTGTTCCAATTAAACCACTTACTGAAAAAGCAATTGACGATAATCCATATATGGCAAAGAGCGATGCCAATATTCATCATGACTGTTATAATTCAGATACGACAGATGAAGTATTACCGGTTGACATTTATCCGGAGATAAATGTTTCTTATGAAACGGTAAATAAAAATGCATCTCCGGCGGTGTTTTTTGATACATATGGACACGCTGTTGTTCCATTGCAGGGGGGACTGGCTATCCGTGATATTAATGCGGATGAAGCACAGACAGAAGGTTATTTTTCACCGGCAAAGCATGATGGCGGAGGATATGTGATACAAAGCTCATATTCATTTGTAGATGAGAGCAATCGCCTGGTATGTCCGACAAGCAACAACCATGTGCTTATGTTGAAAGCAACAGATGATGCGGGAAATGTCCTTCCGGAATTTGAAAAAGTGCTGGATATTGATATTAAAGCGGCGGCAGAAGAAATTACAGGGAAAACATTGGACCAGAACTTATTATCTGTAGTTTTTGACTATGAAGGAAATTTATGGTTTGCTACAGGCGGTTTCCGTATTTATCCGGAACGTAAACAGCAAGGTGCAATGGGATACATTTCAAGGGAAGCAATTGATGCCATTTTAAAGGGAGAAAATGTTGATCTAAAAGAATCTACGTTTGTATATGAATTAGAGCCTGGCGAAGGTGCAGAGAATGGAATTGCATCGTCAAAGGAAGGTGCAGTTATATTAACGAATCAAAAATGTTATTTATTAAATGCAAAAGACGGTGTACAGGTACAGTGGTGCACCTCATATGAAAGTGTGGGAGCGAAAGACAGCAAAGAAGGAGATGAAACTACAGGCGGAGGTCTTGCCTGGGGAGGTGGATGTTCACCATCTCTGACAAGCAAATTAGTTATGTTTACAGACAATCAGGATCCGGTAAATCTGTTGGCATTAGATATGAAGACCGGGGAAATAGTGGCAAGCATGCCAGTAATTGATGAGCTTCCGGAAAATATGCAGGTGTCGGTAGAAAATTCAGCAATGGTATATGATAACGGAGAAGGCACAGTCAGTACAATCGTATGTAACTGGTTTGGAGCCGGAAGTGCAAAACTTGCGGACGCAGACAACGATTCTTCTATACAGACCTATGAAAATATTTACGATGTAAACTGGCTGAAGCAGGGAAATAAGATGGTCTTGCCGGGAGTAGAGCGTGTTGATACCATCAAGACAAAAGACGGATATAAAATGAAGAGTATCTGGTGCAGAGACGATATACATGATACATCTATGATGAAGCTTTCTACAGCGACAGGTTATATCTATGGTTATGTTCAGGACATGGAAAGTGGCATGTGGCAATTCATCATGTTAGATTTTGAAACAGGAGAGACAGCATTTACAATGGATGTCTCAGATAAACCGGGATACAACAATATGGCAATCGGCATGTATGCAGGAAATAGCGGAAATACATTATATTGCCCGACCGGATATCTGGAGCTCTTAAGATTGCAGGACAGATTTGTTTATCTGCCGGAGATGCCTTACCGAAAAGTAGATTTAGACAAGGCAAAGAGAAATGTACTAACACAAGAAGAATTTACAGAAGCCGGCGGAAAAGGAAATGTTGCAGGCTGGCTGAATACGATTACTGTAGAAAATGTACATCCAAATACTACTGTGGCGATACGAATGAAAGGAATTGCAGGAGAAGCAGATACATTTACATTATATGCATATGATAAAGAGAATAAATTAAAAGAGGTTCCTGCAGAGTTATGGCATATTCAGGAAGAAGACAAAACTGTGCCGGATAAACTTACAGAGGATACATTATATGAAGTGCATGTTATGGTAGAAGATGGAGGAGAATTTGATCTTAGTGATACAGAAAAAGAAATTAAGATAGCAGTTATTCTCGGAAAATAATCTGTTTTTAAGAAAATCACCTGGATGGAGAAGAAATTATTTTTGACCATTCAGGTGCTTTTTGTTGTCAGAAAATTAACAAGAATGGAACGGTATAAAATTTGGATGTTCAGAAAATTCGTGATATAATTTAACAAATTTATTAAAATAAATAGAACGGAAAAATTATACTGAAAAAGGAGAGAGTATGACGCAAAAGAGGAATAACAGATTATTAAATACAAAGTTAAATAAATACATAATTCCCGGAATAATGATGTCACTGGCGCTTCAATTGGGAAATATAGTCGATACCATTTTTGTCAGTAATTTAATAGGTGTGGATGCGATGGCAGCGGTTACGATGAGCCTGCCGGTTGAAACAGTTATCCAGCTTGTTGGTTATTGTCTTGGAGTCGGAGGCTCCATTGCAGCAGGTATCATGCTGGGAAGACGTGATAAGGAGACCGCTTCAAAACTGTTTTCAGCAACCCTTACAGTGACTCTTATTGTGGGGATTATTTTTTCTGTCGCTGCATTTTTTACAGCTGATCCAATCGCAAAAGCACTGGTATCAGATGGCGGTGTTTTAATGCATTACACAAGAGATTATATTTTGGTAAGCATGCTGGGTGCACCGGTAATCGGGGTAGGATTGTTGATGGTGAATTATCTTGGAGCAGAAAATCATCCGGAGCTTGCATCGGCATATCTGATTGCTGCAAATGTAATCAACCTTGTGCTCGATTATATTTTCCTTAGATACACTCCGATGGGAATTAAAGGGGCAGCATTATCTACGGTACTCGGCTTCCTTTTAGCAATGGTGATTTTCATTCTTTACATTCGTTCAGATAAACGAAACTTAAGTTTTGTAATTCTCAAAGCCAAAGATTTTGTAATACTAAAAGAAGCAATCGTAACGGGAATTCCAATGCTTGTTTTCATGGCGACCAATTTCGTGAAAGCACTCGGGCTGAACTTGATTATTATGCGCCTAATCGGAGAAGTTGGAATGGCAGTATTTACAGTTTGTGATAATGTTCTTATGATCGTGGAAATGTTAACGGGAGGAATCATTGGTGTGATCCCTAATGTTGCCGGAATCCTTTACGGAGAAAAAGACTTTGTCGGAATCCATGTTCTTTGCAAAAAGATGCTGAAATACAGCTATATTGTTCTGGCTTTGGTATTTGTCTGTATCATGGCATTTACTGAGCAGATTACGATTTTATTTGGAAGTGGCGGCGGAGAGCTGGGAGCACAGATGGTGAGTGCGCTTCGTCTGTTCGCATTTTGTGCAGCACCGTATTTGTGGAACAAATTTATGGTAAGCTATTACGAATCAATCGAAGAAACATCCATCGCAAGTTTTGTTACACTTCTTGAAAATGCAGTTGTATTACTTCCGGTAACATTTGTCGGAATCTTTGTATGGAAACAGATTGACGGAATCGGAATCAATGGTATTGCAATCTCATTTGTTATTACGGAGTTCTTAACTGTGATCGCAGCAAATATATACAGAAAAATCAAATATAAAGAATCTACATTTTATATTATTACAGAGCAGAATCCGGGAATCAACCTGGACTTTTCGATTAAAAGCAGATTGGAAGAATCGAAGGATGTTCATAGAAAAATCAAGGAATTCTGTATAGAAAATAATGTATCGGGAAGCAGGGCAAATCTTGCTGCTGTGTGTGCAGAAGAAATGACGGTAAATATTATTAAATTCGGAGGGAAATCTTCGAACTGGATTGATATTAATCTCTGTCTGGAAGAGGATATTTTAAACTTGAGAATCAGAGATAACGGAGTGAATTTTAATCCTTTGGAATATAAAAATGACAGCGAAGAATTTGATATTCATGGAATAGAACTTGTAAAGAAGATTTCAAAATCGATGAATTATATTCGTGCAATCGATATGAATAATACAATAATATCTTTTTAGGAGGTGCGAAAGATGACGGCAATCAATGAAAGTAATGTTGAATTTAAGTTTCGCCCGGTGACAAAATTATTTGAAGAGCAGGTGGCTCTTCATCCGGACAAGCTTGCAGTTGTGACAAGTAAGGAAAGCTTTTCATATTCGAAATTAAATGAAAGAGCGAATAGAATTGCAAATGCACTCATCGAAAAGGGTGTGCAGGCCGAGACGATCGTAGGAGTTATTCTTGAGAGATGTTGTGATTTCTATGCAGTACGACAGGCAATTTTAAAAGCAGGAGGAGCATTTACGGTTGCGGCGCCGGATTATCCGGATGATAGAATCCAGTACATTTTTGAGGATGCCGGAATTCCTTTTGTAATTACGACAAAGGAGATTGAAAAGGAGAGACAGGATTTATTTACAAAGCTCGACTGCAAGGTGCTGTTTCTTGAAGAGCTTCTTGAAAATGAAAATGCAGAAAATCCGGATGTTGAAATAAAAGAGAATGATCTTTGCTACTGTATCTATACTTCCGGTTCAACAGGAAAGCCAAAAGGAGTTATGATTGAACATGTGAATCTGGCGAACTTTGTGAACCCAGATCCGAAAAATGCGGAAACCTTTGGATATGTAGACAAAGGCTCGGTTTCTCTTTCTATGGCAGCAATGACATTTGATGTATCGATTCTTGAAGAATTTGTTCCACTTACAAATGGTCTTACAGCGGTTATCGCAAGTGAAGATGAAATTAATAATCCAATTATTCTCGGCAATTTAATTGTAAAAAATAAAGTCGATATTATGACGACAACTCCTACATATTTGTCAAACATCATTGATCTGCCACAACTTACAGAGGCAATGTCCCAGATTAAGGTTTTTGATATCGGAGCAGAAGCATTTCCACCGGCACTTTATGAAAAGATCCGTCTGGTAAATCAGAATGCTTATATTATGAACGGGTATGGTCCGACAGAGACAACGATAAGCTGTACGATGAAGGTAATCACAGACAGTCAAAAAATTACAATCGGTGCTCCAAATGGAAATGTGAAGGTATTTATTGTCGATAAAGAGAATCATATCCTGCCGGACGGAGAAACCGGTGAGCTTGTTATAGCAGGTCTTGGAGTCGGCAGAGGATATGTAAATCTTCCGGAGAAAACGGCGGCTGCATTTATTGAATTGAATGGAGAACGTGCATATAAAACAGGAGATCTTGCGAAAATCAATTCCGATAATGAAATAGAGTTTTTCGGAAGAATGGACAATCAGATCAAGCTGCGAGGACTTAGAATCGAGCTTGGTGAGATAGAAGAAGTGATAAATAGCTTTGATGGCATTCTCACAAGTATTACAATCCCGGTAGATAATCAATACTTATGCTGTTATTTTATTGCAGACCATGACGTTGATACAGAAAAGCTTATGGAATACGCTTCCAAATCACTCGCACATTATATGGTGCCGGAGGTATTTATACAGCTTGAAAAAATGCCAATGACACAGAATGGAAAAGTCGATAAGAAAGCATTGCCAAAGCCGGTTTCAGCACCGACAAATTTAAAAGCAGCAGAAACTCCGATACAGAAAAAGATTTTTGAAATTGTTTCTGAAATTGTAGGAAATGATTTCTTTGGAATTGATACCAGTCTTTACAAAGCAGGGCTTTCTTCCATCAGTGCAATGAAACTGTGTATTTTACTTTCGGATGAGTTCAAAGTTACTGTGAAAACAGGCGATATCCATGACAATAATACGATTGAAAAACTTGAAAAATACATCATGCTCGCACCGAAGCTTAGAACCTATGAAAAACGCGAGGTTTATCCGCTTACAGGATCTCAAAAAGGTATTTTTGCTGAGTGTAGCAAAAATCCAGACAGCACAGTTTATAATATACCATTCCTTTTTGAACTGGAAAATGCGATTGATGAGCAGAAGTTGGCTGATGCACTTACAAAGATGGTAAATGCACATTCTTATCTGCTTACAAAAGTGTATCTCAACAGTGACGGAGAGATGGTGCAAAGTCCGGGAGAAGATAAGTTTATAGCAAAGATTATCAAGACTACAAACAGTGAGTTTGAAGCATTAAAAGAAAATCTGGTACGTCCGTTTAAGCTTGAAAAAGGGCGTTTATTCCGTGCGGAAATTTATCTTACAGAAGATAAAAAATATTTGTTTACAGATTTTCATCATATCATTGCAGATGGTAATTCTTACGATATTATTTTTGAAGATATCAATAAGGCGTATTGTGGTGAAAAACTTGAGAGCGAAACCTACACAGGATTTGATGCAGCTCTGGATGAAGAACAGCAGATGAAAGAAGGCAAATATAAAAAGGCCGAGAAATATTACGACAGCATTTTCGAAGGTGTTGAAACAGAGTCGCTTCCGCTTCCGGACGTTTCGGGAAAAACTCCTGAAAAGGGAATTACGTCAAGAGAAGTAAACATTCGGGAAGAGAAAATTCGTGCTTACTGTGAAAAAGCAGGGGTTACGCCAAACACATTATTTACAGGATTATTTGGTATTCTTGCGACAAAATATTCAAATTCCGAGGACAGCCTTTTTGCAACGATTTACAACGGACGAAATGACTCCCGACTTGAAAACACAGTCTGCATGCTTGTAAAAACACTTCCTGTATACTGTGCTTTTGAGGAGAAAACGACGATACAGACATATATGGCAGAGCTTTCAGAACAGCTTATGTCATCGATGGCAAATGATATCTTCCCATTCTATGATATCTGTGCAAAATATGGTATCAATTCAGATTTCGTCTTTGCATATCAGGCAGAGTTAAGTGACGATTATCCAATCGGAGATACGATTGCGAGAGGACAGGATCTGTCGCTTGATATGGCGAAGATGCCACTGCTTATTCAGGTAAGAGAGTATGATCACGAATATGTACTTACTGCAGAATATAGAAGTGACATGTACAGCAAAGCGTTTGTTGATGGAATGCTTGAAGCCTATGAAGCAGCAATGGCTTCGATGCTTAAGTCAAAATATATTTCAGAGATTTCTGTGATTTCACCAAATGCCGTAAATCAAATTGCAACATTTAACAGTACAGAAAATGATTACGGCAGAAGCAAAACTATTTTCGACATGTTTTCTGAAATGGCCCGGGAGATACCGGAGCGTACAGCGGTAGTATTTAAAGATAAAAGATATACATACAAGGAACTGGATGAGATTAGTGA
This sequence comes from Ruminococcus sp. B05, assembly GCF_003628495.1. NCBI lineage: Bacteria > Bacillati > Bacillota > Clostridia > Eubacteriales > Oscillospiraceae > Ruminococcus > Ruminococcus sp. B05. The sequence goes on from NZ_RBZR01000009.1 coordinate 92,355, forward strand.
CAGGCTTGGAAAATATATTGCATCACTTGGAATCGGCAGTGAGGATGTAGTGTCAATTCTGATTCCACGTTGTGAATATATGGCAATCGCGCCGCTTGGAGTGATAAAAGCAGGTGCCGCATATCAGCCACTTGATCCGACTTATCCAAAAGACAGATTAATGTATATGCTTGAAGATGCACAAGCGAAGCTTCTGATCGTCGACAGAGAATTACTTCCGTTGGTTGATGGTTATGAAGGAACAGTATTGTATATGGATGAAATTATGCAGATAGAAGATCGTGATATAAAGCTGAAAAAACCAGAGCTGCATGATCTGTTCATCTTACTCTATACATCCGGTTCAACCGGTGTTCCGAAGGGATGTATGCTTGAGTATGGTAATATTACTGCATTTAGTCATTGGTACAAAAAATATTATGAACTTGATTTTGATTCAAAGGTTGCAGCTTATGCATCATTTGGATTTGATGCATGTATGATGGATATTTATGGAACAATTGCAAATGGAGCCGAGCTTCATATTATTCCGGAAGAAATCCGCCTTGATTTTATTGCATTAAATGATTACTTTGAGACAAATGGTATTACACATTCCTTTATGACAACTCAGGTCGGAAGACAGTTTGCAATGGAGATGGATTGCAAGAGCCTGAAATATTTATCTGTAGGAGGCGAGAAGCTTGTTCCTTGTGAACCGCCAAAGAATTTCAAGTTTTTTAACGGTTATGGACCTACAGAAAACACGATTTTCACAACTATATTTGAAGTAGATAAATATTACAATAATGTACCGATAGGTAAAGCACTTGATAATAATAAGCTTTACATAACAGATAAATTTGGTCATCTGCTTCCATATGGTGCATGTGGTGAGCTGATGATAGCCGGCTGGCAGGTTTCAAGAGGATACCTCAACAAACCTGAGAAAACGGCAGAAGTATATACAAAAAATATTTATGATGATGCCGAAGGATACGAGGTCTTGTATCATTCCGGAGACGTTGCAAGATATCTGACAGATGGAAATATCCAGATTATCGGAAGAAAAGATTCACAGGTTAAGATTCGTGGATTCAGAATTGAACTTTCAGAGGTTGAGGAAGTAATCCGAAGATACGAAGGTATAAAAGATGCGACAGTAGTTGCATTTGATGACCCATTCAGTGGAAAATATATTGCAGCTTATGTTGTATCAGACAGTAAGGTAGATATCAATGCATTAAATGATTTTATCAAAGAAACAAAACCGCCGTATATGGTTCCTGCTGTTACAATGCAGATTGATAAGATTCCGTTGAACCAGAATCAGAAAGTAAATAAAAAGGAACTTCCAAAACCGGAAAAGAAAGTAGAAGAAATCATCAAGCCACAAAATGACACCCAGCAGAAAATCTTTGATTGTGTGGCAGAAGTATTAGGATACACAGAATTTGGAATTACAACAGATATTTTTAGTGTCGGACTTACATCCATCAGTGCGATTAAATTAAATATGCTGATTTCAAAGGAGTTTGATATTGTTATCAAAACATCGGATATCAAAGATAATCCGACAATTGAGAAGCTGGAAGGATTTGTGCAAAAAGCAGGAAAGACATCAAAGAGAGAAATTCAAGAGATTTATCCGCTTACAAATACGCAGGAAGGAATATTTATCGAATGTACTGCTAATATGGGTACAACAATTTATAATATCCCATATCTGTTTAAATTGGATAGAAAAGTAGATTTGGATAAGCTGGCAAAAGCAATAGACAGTACGGTTGAAGCACATCCTTATCTCAAGACAAATCTCTTTATGGATGAGAATGGAGATGTTCTTCAGAAACGTGATGACGATTTAGAGTACAAAACACAGATTATTGACGGAATGGATAAAGAGACGCTTGTTCGTCCATATATGCTATTTAACGAACAGCTTTTCAGATTTGAGATTCACAGAACAACAGCCGGAAATTATTTGTTCCTGGATTTGCATCACATTATTGCAGATGGTACCTCTCTTGAAATTATCATCAATGATATTAACAAGGCGTACAGTGGAGAAACTCTGAAAAAAGAAGAATATACATCGTATGAGCTTGCACTGGATAACCGTGATGCTTTGAATAGCGATACATATAAAAATGCAGAAGATTATTATAGATCAGTATTTGAAAAAGCCGGCGGAAGTATAGCATTTTATCCGGATAAATCGGGTGCTGTTCCTACAGCAGAAATGTATCACAGAGAAGTTTCAGAGATTTCAGTCCAGAGCGTAAAAGATTTTTGCAAGAAGAACGGAATCACAGAAAATGTATTTTTCATTGCAGCATTTGGACTTACACTTGGAAAATATAATTTCAAAGAGAACGCTGTTTTCACAACAATTTACCATGGAAGAAATGATTCGAGACTTTCTGATACAGTCGGTATGCTTGTAAAAACTCTCCCGGTTTACTGTGATTTTTCAGGACAGACGCAAGAATATCTGGCAGATGTTCGGCAACAGCTTATGGATTCTATGAACAATGACATTTATCCATTTTCACAGATTAGCCGTGAATTTAATATCAAAGCAGATGTCATGGTGATTTATCAGGGTGATAACTTTGAATTTGATACAATAGGAGGTGAATTCGCTTCTGAAGAACCGGTACATTTAAATGCTGCGAAAGCACCTGTTTCCGTAAGTATTTCTATTGTAAGAAATAAATTTGTCTTTGAAATTGAATACCGTGGAGACATGTATCGTGAAGAGACGATGAAATATCTCGCAGATAACCTTGAGCTTGCAATTGACGGGCTGACGAAGGAAGAGAAAGCATCCGATATCAGATTGTTATTTGAAGAAGAGACTAAGATGGTGGATGTTCTGGAGCATGCAGGAAAAACATTTGTTGATCTGTTTAAAGAGACTGTTACAAAATATCCGGATAAGGCAGCGGTGAAGGATGAATTTGGAGAGCTCACTTACAAAGAACTCGATAGAATGTCCGATTATATTGCACAAAAGCTTACAGAAAATGGAGTTGGAAGAGAAAAAGTTGCAGGTATTTTGTGTGGAAGAACAAAAGAATTTACAGTTGCTTATCTAGGTGTTATGAAAGCCGGTGGTGCATATGTTCCGCTGGATCCGGAGTATCCGCAGAGCAGGATCGAATATATGCTGACAGATTCAGGAGCAGAGAATTTGCTTGTAGTAAACAAGTATCGTGATCTGGTTGCATTTTATGATAAAAACATCATCAGTCTTGATGAAGTGGCAGAAGAGGCAAAAGAGTTTGAGCTTTCAGTAGAACTTACTCCTCCGAAACCGGAAAATCTGGCGTATATGATTTATACCTCAGGTTCAACCGGAAAGCCAAAGGGTGTTATGATCGAGCATAGAAATTTATTAAATCTGATAGAATATCTTGTTTCATCAAGGAAAATGACACCTGATTTTATAGTTGCAGAGTTTGCAAGCTTTTGCTTTGATGCATCGGTTGTGGATTTGTTCGCTCCACTTACCATTGGGGCAATGCTGTACATTTTACCGGAAGGTATCAGAAAAGATGCGGTTGCAGTTGCGAAGTTTGTAAGAGAAGAAAATATTACGACCCTTACGATTCCGACGCAGATTGGAGAATTGGTGACAGAATTACTGGAAGAAGCTCCGGCATTGCGCTTTGCAACACTTGGCGGTGAGAAATTCAAGCATTATAGAAATCGTACTTATCAGATGGTCAATGGATATGGACCGACAGAAAATACGGTTTCATCAACAGAATTTTTCGTTGATAAGCAGTATGAAAATATACCGATTGGAAAATCGCAGACAAATATCCGAAGCTATATCGTAGATAAAGATTTGACCAGACTTCCGGTAGGCGCATCGGGTGAGCTGTGTCATGCAGGAAGACAGATTGCAAGAGGCTACCATAATCTTCCGGAAAAAACAGCCGCAGCGTTTGTTGAAAACCCATTCTCAATTTGCGAGGAAGATAAACGTCTTTACAGAACCGGAGATATGGTCCGCATGAAAGGAGACGGAAACATAGAATACATCGGTCGAATCGATTCACAGGTAAAAATCAGAGGATACCGGATTGAGCTTGGCGAGATTGAGGGAGCGATAGTGAAATATGATTCTGTTCAAAATGCGGCTGCCAAAGTAATTGAAAAAGGCGGTAATAAATATATTGTTGCTTACTATACGGGCGTAAGCATTTCCGATGAAGAAATGAAAAACTTCTTAGAGCCGCTTATCCCAGATTATATGATGCCGTCCTTCTTTGTTCATCTTGATAAGATGCCTGTAACACCGGGGGGCAAGATTGACAAAAAGGCACTTCCTGAACCAGAGATGAGTGTAGAAAGAAATAGCTATGTCGAACCGGTTACAGCTGTTCAGACAGAGCTTTGCGGTATTTTTGAGAAAGCACTTGGTATTGATAAAGTAGGAATCGAGGATAATTTCTTTGATCTGGGTGGTTCTTCTCTTACTGCATCAAAGGTGGCAATCATGTGTCTGTCAAAGAACATCGGTATTGTATATGCAGATATTTTCAAATATCCTACAGTGCATGAGCTTTCTGCAATGCTTGGAAATGATGAAGCAGTGGAAGATACTACAGGAGGCAATGAATTTTCAAATTACAGTTATAATAAAATACAAAGTGTGATAAGTGGAAATATCGAAGAAAATGTTGACCTTGTGACAAAAGAAAAAATCGGAGATATCATGATCACAGGAGCGACCGGATTCCTTGGAATACATATTTTGAAGGCATATCTGGATCATTATGACGGAAAGGTTTATTGTCTTGTACGCAAAGGCTCATATGAATCACCGGAAAAACGAATGATGAATATGTTGATGTATTATTTTGATAATCCGTATAAAGAAATGTTTAAGGAACGCATCGTATGTGTGGACGGAGATATTACATCAAAAGAAGATGTCGACAGATTAGCAGAATACAAATTCCAGACATTAATTAACTGTGCAGCGTGTGTAAAACATTTTGCGGCAGGCGATGTTCTTGAAAAAATAAATGTAATAGGAGTAGAAAATCTGATTGATTTATGTAAAAATAATGCACGTAGGCTGATTCAGATATCAACAGTCTCAGTCAGTGGTGAAGGGTCAGACGGCGTACCGCCGATGTCGAGAGTTTTCTGTGAAAATGATTTGTACATCGGACAGAACATTACAAACGAATATATCCGTACAAAATTTATTGCAGAAAGAGCTGTACTTGAAGCGGTTGCAGATGGTCTTGACGGAAAGATCATCCGTGTAGGTAATCTTATGAGCAGAGATTCCGATGGTGAATTCCAGATTAACTTTATTACAAACGGTTTCCTGCGAAGCCTGAGAGGTTATAAAGCAGTTGGAAAATTCCCGGTAGGAAGTATGCATGAAGTGACAGAATTTTCACCGATCGATTCTACAGCACTTGCAGTTTTGAATCTGGTACAGACAGACAGAAGATTTACCGTATTCCATGCATGCAACAGCCATCACATCTTTATGTCAGATTTGATCTATGCAATGCGTGAACATGGATTTAAGATCGATATTGTAAAAGACGAGGAGTTTGAGACTGCAGTAAAAGAATTTGCAAAAACAGGACAGGATTCTGATGCTGTTTCAGGTCTTATCGCATACACGTCACACAATGAAAATGAAATCTATACGCTGGATTACGGCAATAGATTTACATCACAGATTCTTTACAGATTAGGTTACAAATGGCCTATCACAGACGACCGATATCTTGAAAGTGCGATTGAGGCACTGGACAGACTTACATTTTTTGATTAATTTAAGGAGAAAAATTCATGGAAATTATTAGTAAAACAGATGGGACGAAAACAACAATGGAGATTGTAGGATGGCTGGATACACAGACAGCCCCACAGTTAGAAGAAGAACTTTCAAAGCTTACAGACGAGATCACAAGTCTTGTATTTGATTTCGCAAAGCTTGAATACATTTCATCAGCAGGTCTGCGGCAAGTAATTGCCGCATACAAAAAGATGCAGAATAAGGACGGATTTAAAATTATAAATGTGTCTGACGAAGTCTTTGATGTATTCAGTCTTACAGGATTTGATCAGAAAATTGATATTGAAAAATGAGACATGTGCTTACAAATTGGGTAAGAAAGGATACAGAGGATGAAACATAAAAGTCATGAAAGGGATGGTTTTAAGAGTAAGACAGGATTTGTTTTAGCATGTATCGGTTCAGCAGTCGGTATGGGGAATATATGGAGATTTCCATATATGGTATCTGACTGGAGCGGTATGACATTTTTAATTCCATATATTTTATTTGTAATTTTGATTGGTTCTTCCGGTGTGATCGAAGAGATGGCATTGGGACGTGCAGCCAAAGGCGGACCGATCAAAGCATTTGGAACGTGTACGCAGATGCGGACAGGAAAGCGAAAGCCGGGAGAATTAATCGGTGTTCTGCCGGTTCTTGGGTCGTTTGCACTGGCGATTGGGTATACAGTTGTAGTTGGCTGGATCTTTAAATATGCATTTCTGGCATTGACCGGTAAAGTTGCAGCAATGGGACAGGACATGGACATAATCGGCGGAATGTTCGGAAGCACAGCAAAAGTCTTTGGAAACAATTTGTGGCTGGTGATTGCAGTGATCGTGACAGCCGTTATCATGGCATTTGGAATCGCAGGAGGAATTGAGCGGGCGAATAAAGTCATGATGCCATTTTTGTTTATCATGTTTTTAGGGCTTGGAATTTATATTTTCACATTGCCGGGAGCAGAAGCCGGTTATCGTTATATATTTACAATCGAGCCAAAAGGTCTGTTAGATATTAAGCTATGGATATATGCATTCGGACAGGCATTCTTCTCGCTTTCAATCGCAGGAAACGGAACGGTGATATATGGTTCTTATTTAAGCGAGGAAGAGGATTTGGTGAGTTCTGCAAGAAATGTAGCGATTTTTGACACAATGGCGGCATTGCTCGCAGCATTTGTGATTATTCCGGGGATGGCAGTCGGCGGAGCTGAATTATCTTCAGGCGGTCCGGGACTTATGTTTATCTATTTAATCAACGTATTTAACGGAATGCCGGGCGGTAAGCTTGTAGGAATCATTTTCTATCTTTGTGTATTATTTGCTGGAATGAGTTCGCTGGTTAATCTGTATGAAGCTCCGGTAGCAACATTGCAGGAAAAATTTGGATTAAAAAGATTCTCGGCAGTTGGTGTGATTGCAGTGATCGGATGCGCTGTTGCACTGCTTATTCAGGGAATTGTTTCAGGATGGATGGATGCGGTTTCAATTTATATTTGTCCACTTGGTGCAATGCTGTCAGCAATCATGTTCTTCTGGATCGCAGGAGAAGAGTTTGCTTTGCAGGCAGTAAACAAAGGCAGAGATAAGAAGATTGGAAGATGGTTTGTTCCGGTCGGAAAATATGTGCTGGTTCCATTAGCATTTCTGGCGTTGGTAGCCGGAGCATTGCTTGGTGGAATCGGGTGAGAAAAAGGAGATATTGCAGAGCAAGAGGCGATGCAATATCTCCTTTTACAAATTCATTCAATGTTTCACACATACTTGCTTTAACTGTTTTTTTGTACCATAATATAATACGGAATTTAATTTAAAGAAAAGGGGTAGAGAACTGTGAAGAAAAATAAATACGAGATAGATATGTGTAATGGTTCTATTATGGATAAGCTGATATCATTTTCACTTCCACTTATGCTTTCTGGTATTTTGCAGTTGATGTTTAATGCGGTAGATATTGTTGTTGTCGGACGATTTAGTGGAAGTCAGGCGTTGGCTGCGGTCGGGTCAACGACAGCGTTGATTAATATATTTACCAATTTATTTATTGGAATCTCTCTTGGGGCAAATGTACTGGCAGCAAGATTTTATGCTTCCGGCAAGGAAAAAGAAATGTCGGAAACGGTACATACAGCGATCACACTGGCACTGATCAGTGGAATTATAATGGCAGGAGTAGGGCTGTTATTGGCAAAATTGGCATTGCGGCTGATGGGAACGCCTTCTGATGTAATAGAGTTATCTACTCTTTATATGAGAATTTATTTTTGCGGAATGCCATTTTTTATGTTGTATAACTATGGTGCGGCCATTTTAAGAGCTGTCGGAGACACAAAACGTCCGCTTATATTTTTGATTATTTCAGGTATGGCAAATGCAGGATTAAATATGATCCTTGTAATTATTTTTCACATGGGTGTTGCCGGAGTTGGAATCGCAACAGTCATTTCACAGTTAATATCCTGTATTTTAGTACTTCGGTGTCTGTATAAATCTGAAGGCTGCTATCAATTAAGATTTTCCAAATTAAGAATTCAGAAAGTATACTTAAGACAGATTTTTCAAGTTGGAATTCCGGCCGGAATCCAGAGTACAGTTATCAACTTTTCAAATGCATTGTTACAGTCATCCGTCAATTCCTTCGGTTCGACAGCGATGGCCGGTTATACAGCAGCAAATAATATTCTGGGATTTTTATATGCCTCCGTTAATGCTGTGACACAGGCATGTATGAGCTTTACAAGCCAGAACTATGGTGTTGGAAAATATAAACGTATGGATCGGGTGCTGATAAATTGCTTGATTTTATCAGTTGTTATATCAGGAATCCTTGGTTGTGGTTCTTATGCATTTGGAACAGAAGTATTGAAGGTTTATACGGAAGATCCGAAAGTAATCCAGTGTGGTCTGGAAATTTTATCAATGACAACAGTTACTTACTTTTTATGTGGAATTATGGATTTGTTTCCGGGAGCACTGCGAGGAATGGGGCGTTCCGGTGTGCCGATGATCTTATCTATTATCGGTACAGTCGGAACGAGAATTGTGTGGATATTTATGCTGTTCCCACAACATAGATCACTGGAATTTTTATTTATTTCTTATCCGGCATCCTGGTTATTTACAATTGTAATGCAAGTAATATGCTTTTATTTTGTACGAAAACAGGTGCATGCAAAAGGACGGGAGAGAATGATGCGGGAAGCACAGGAAAAATGATATAAAATACAAAATGATAGAGAATACGATTAGCTTTTTGTTAAGCACAATAAATAGAAAGAAAAATAGAAAGAGAAAGGAAGTAATATGACAAAGCAGGATAATTCAAAGGTAGATGAGGGATTACAGGGAAATGAGAAAATTGAGGAAGCAATTTTAGGATTGCAAAAAGAAAGTACGCAGGAAATGCTGGCACATACATTGACCGTAATCCGCAGACGAATGAAAGAAAAAGGACAGGTGATTCTGGCGGTAGAGCCACCGAAGGGGCTGGAACAAATTCAAATCCAGGCGGTTCAGACATCGGACGGACAGAGCTGGTGGACGGCATTTACAAGTTTTGAAGAAGAATTAAAAGGTGGAGACAGTGTGAAGTCTACATTTTTAACAGATATAGATAAATTATTTGAAACAGTGCTTCAAGTAGAGAAAATCCAAGGTATTATTTTAAATCCATGGAATCGGACGATTATGCTGGATAAAAATCTGATCCGGGTGATACTTGGGGCAAAAGCTTAAAATAAAGGGAAAAAACATGATGAAAAGTATAATAGCAGGAATATTAGGAGTACTTGGAATACTGTGCTTTCTGTATGGAATTATGATACAGGCAACTCGGTCAGGAACAAAATTTTTTCTTGTCTGGTTTGGGATGGCGTTCGTTTTTCTTATGATGGGAATCGGAATTTACTGTGGAATATGGGACAAGATTCCAATGGTTGCACGTGGGATTATATTGCTTATTTTTGCACTGGGAATGACATCATTTATTATTGTAGAAGGATGTATTATCAGTAGCTTAGCGACAGAAGAAAAAGAAAACCTGGATTATATTATTGTACTTGGTGCACAGGTAAAAGAAAGTGGTCCAAGCATTGTGCTCAAATATCGTTTGGACAAGGCTTTGGAATATATGAATGAAAATCCGAAGACGATTTGTATTGTATCCGGCGGACAAGGATATAACGAGCCATATTCAGAAGCGGAAGGAATGGCAAAGTATCTGATCGAGCAGGGCATGTCATCAGATAGGATTATCAAGGAAGATAAGTCAAAGACTACAGAGCAAAACATTGCCAACAGCATGAAATATATTAAAAAGAAGGCGACAATCGGACTTGTGACGAACAATTTTCATGTATATCGGGCATTGCAGATTGCAAAAAATCAAAGAATAGAAAATATATATGGAATAGCGGCAGATTCGTCAGCATTTTACATGCCAAACAATATGTTTCGGGAATATCTGGCAGAGATGAAATATCAGGTCAGAAAAGTATTACACTTGAATCATCGGGGAGCCATTTAGGGACGAGAGCCATTTAGGGACGGGGAGCCATTTGGGGACGGAGTTTTCCGGCTTTTTTGCTAACAAAAAAGCCGGAAAACTCCGTCCCCAAATGGCTCCCCAAGCAAGAAAAGACTATGCAATCCAGCGAATTAGAGATATACTTTGTATAGCATTATTTTATCTGGAGAAAAAACAAATGGAAAAACAAGTTATTGAGAAGTTAATCGATACTGCAATCAAGCAACTAAAATTTTCTTATGCGCCGTATTCCAATTTTAAAGTTGGGGCAGCATTGCTGGCAAAAAATGGAACGGTGTATACTGGATGCAACATTGAAAACGCAGCATTCACACCAACGAACTGTGCGGAACGTACCGCATTTTTCAAGGCAGTCAGTGAGGGGATACACGAATTTGAAGCAGTTTGTATTGTTGGTGGAAAGGAAGGAATTCTGACAGAATATGCAGCTCCCTGCGGAGTATGCAGACAAGTTATGATGGAATTCTGTAATCCGGATACATTTCAGGTGATACTTGCATTAGACAAAGAACATTATGATGTTTATACCTTGCGTGAGTTGATGCCACAAGGATTTGGTCCGGGAAATCTGGCGTAGAAGACAATGTTAAAAAGATTTTTTAAATACGAATTACAAAGTGTTGCCGGAATGGTGGGAATCTCGATTTACATTTTGGCAGATACATTTTTTATTGCATTATATGGTGGCGCGGACGGGCTGGCAGTGCTGAATCTGATATTGCCGGTATACGGTGTTATTTATGCAATCGGAGCAATGATAGGAATCGGTTCTGCAACGAGATATGGATTGAGTCGTGCGAAAGGTGAGCAGTCGGATCATTATTTCCTGCAATCCATTTTCTGGTGTCTGTTGTTTAGTGTGCCGTTTATCATTGCCGGAATCATGAAGCCGGACATGGTATTGAAACTGCTTGGCGCGGACACTGGGTTGACGGAGCTTGGAAGAAATTATTTGAGAATTGTACTGATTGCAACGCCGTGTTTTATGTGTAACTATACATTTACCGGATTTGCAAGAAATGATGAGGCTCCGATGATAGCTATGATAGCATCAATCACAGGAAGTTTGTGTAATATTGTGCTGGATTATATTTTTATGTTTCCTTTGAAAATGGGACTGGCAGGGGCAGCACTGGCAACAGGGATGTCTCCTGTTATTACAATGTCTGTTTGCTGTATACATTATATAAGTAAGAGTAATCATATTGGATTTAAGTGGAAGAAAACATCGATAAAAAAGATGGTTTCATGCTGTAAATTAGGTGTGTCTGCATTTGTCGGAGAAATTTCTTCTGCGGTGATTACGATCATTTTCAATATGTTATTATTAGATATCGCGGGAAATACTGGTGTGGCGGCATATGGTGTTGTGGCAAATACATCGATTGTAGGAATGTCAATATTTAATGGACTTGCACAGGGCGTGCAGCCACTCATGAGTGAGAGCTATGGAAAGAGAAACCGGGAACAGGTGAAGAAGCTGCTTCAATGGGGAATTTGTACCTGTTTGGCGGCAGAGATTATTATTGTAGCGTTTATCTGGGCAAAGACAGACTTAGTTATTGATATTTTTAATAGCGAACAGAATATGCAGCTTTTGAATTATGCACATACCGGATTACGTTTGTATTTTCTGGGATTCTTAGTTGCAGGTATTAACATTTTGCTGGTTGCTTATTTCGCGGCAACAGATTATGTCAGACCGGCTATAGTCGGCTCAATTTTGAGAGGGGCTGTAGCGATTGTAATCTGTGCGGTCGTATTTGCAAAACTGTTCGGTATCAATGGTGTGTGGATGTCGTTTTTAGGTTCTGAGACAATTACATTGCTGGTGCTTTTATTGATGTCAGGAAAGAAAAGAGGAAGAGGAGTATGACTTTACAACAATTAACATATCTTGTGACAGTCGCTGAATGTGGAAATATCACAGAAGCAGCAGAACAATTATTTATTTCACAGCCGAGTTTAAGCAATGCTATTCATAATCTGGAAAAGGAAATGGGTGTGACAGCATTTGTACGCTCCAATAAGGGTGTGGTTGTGACACGCGAGGGAGAAGAATTATTATCCTATGCCCGCATGCTTTTGGAACAGGCAGACATTATGAAAGAACATTTTGGAAATGAAGAAAAAAGAGTGCCCAAATTTTCTGTATCCTGCCAGCACTATTCATTTGCGGTAAATGCATTTGTAGATGTGATCAATCAGTATAATGTTGAAAAATACAGCTTTATCTTGCGGGAGACTCAGACGGGTGAGATTATAGACGATGTTGCACAAGGAAAAAGCGAACTGGGGATTCTGTATTTATCAGAACATAATGAAGATGTGCTTTCAAAACTTTTAAAGAAAAATGAGTTGATTTTTGAAGAGTTATTCATCGCCAATCCGCATGTTTTCATAAGTAAAGAGCATCCGTTGGCAAAAAAGGAGCGCTTAACAACAGAAGATTTGAAGCCTTATCCATATCTTGTCTTTGAACAAGGTGAGCGTAATTCATTTTATTTTTCGGAAGAGTTTTTAAGTGTTTTAGATTTTCCGAAGAATATTCAAGTGCGAGACAGGGCAACACTGTTTAATCTTGCTATCGGATTGAATGGATTTACGGTAAGTTCCGGTGTGCTTGATCAAAAATTAAATGGAGAAAATATCATTGCCAGACCGCTTGAGATGAATTGCAAGATGCGAATTGGGATGGTGAGACGAAAAAATATGTTATTGAGTCGTTATGCGAAGGCATATATCGAGGCGATTAAGACCAACAAGTGAGTCAAATGGGGACGGAGTTTTCCTGCTTTTTTCGTAGAAAAAGCAGGAAAACTCCGTCCCCATTGGTCTAACCCAATGGTCTCATTTAGTCTTGACATGTAAGATTTGCATGGTATAATTTTTTGTGAAGTTAGTAAATGCTAACACAAATGAGCTGCAAAAATCAAAAGTGAGTTACGAAAATCCACGGCAAGATATATAAGCTGTAGTGAGAAATATAAGTTCACAGTGAGTTATGGAAGGTAAGTGAAAATGCCATTAAATCTTGTAGATAAAAATAAAACATATACAATTCAGAGAATTGCAGGAAAGGAAGAAATGATACACAGACTGGAGGATCTAGGATTCGTGCCGGGAAGTCAGGTATGTGTATTATCAGAGATAAATGGGAATTTTCTGGTTATGGTAAAAGGGGCGAAAATCGGCTTGGGTCGGGAATATGTAAAGCGCATTATTGTGGCTTAAGTGGAAAAAGAGATGAATAAGAGAAAGTATTCTAAAATTTTATTGCTGGTCATGAGTATCATGATATGTGTGCTGATTGGAATTCAGTTTTACCTGACTTTATATATGCGTAGGCAGCAGGAACTGCTTCCAGAGATTTTGACATGGTTTTGTCTTTTTCTGGAGATTGGGTTGTTGGCTGTTTTATTGGCGAGCTCAAATGTCAATCAAGCAGTAGGCAATTTGGCATTCACGGATGTTACGGGAATTAAAAATAAACTGGCTTATCAGGAACATATCAACCGAATCAATGAAAGACCTGATACATTTTCAATTGGAATGGTGATGTTTGACCTGAACAATTTGAAAAAGGTGAATGATGAACTGGGACATGAGATGGGAGACCATTATATCGAGGCTTTTTCGGCTATTTTATCAGATGTACAGAATGACAGGATTAGTGCTTACAGAGTAGGCGGGGATGAGTTCGCTATGATTCTGGAGCAGACCAACGCGGTGGAGATTTATCATGTTCTGTCAGGATTGGAAAAAGCAGTGGATGAGTACAATAAGAAACATTGTATTCAGATTTCTTATGCAAGGGGATATGAGATTAGTACAAGGGAACATTATTATTTAATGGAAGAACTGGTAAGGTGTGCGGATGAACATATGTGTGCACACAAACAGAAAAGTAAGAAAAATAGATTAGACAGGAAGCAATTAGGTTAAAAAATGTGACCAGCCGATTAGTATAGGTGAATTTGAACAACGGTATATATGTGATAAATGTTATTGGTCACAGGTATGGTAAACAGTAACAAGTTAATAAAATTTTAAGACAAGGATACTCAGGAGAAAATTGAAAATCGAAAGAAAAAGGAGTATAATTATTATGCTATAGTTTCTTCATAATATAAGAAAGAAACCATAAGGACGAAGCAAGAAACTGTAGGAAAGGAGTCAAATTTGAAGTTTAGAAATATAAAAGTAGCAAAAATCATAGGAACTAAAACACTTGCAGGACTTTTGTCAGTAGGTTTGGCTATGAGTGCCCCAGTAGCTGCATTTGCAGAGGATGGCAATGTAGCAGTAACACAGACAGCAGCGGGAATGCAGGCAAAAGCGGTGGATGGATCTGAGAATCTTGTTAATGTATCGGACAGTGTTCTTCAGATGGTTCAGAATGGAGAAGTTTATCTGGATGAGGCAAGCCAGTATTTGCTTGATGCAGCAACAGGACAGAAGGTTAATCCAGAGACTGGTGAGCGTGTAGCAGAGACGACAGCGACTCCGGAAAATCCGGCAACACCGGAGAATCCAGGAACACCAGAGAACCCAGGAACACCAGAGAATCCAGGAACACCGGAGAACCCAAGTACACCGGAAAATCCAGGAACACCGGAGAACCCAAGTACACCGGAAAATCCAGGAACATCGGAGAATCCAGGAACACCAGAGAATCCAGCAAAACCAGAGAATCCGGATAGTGCGAATAAGACGGAAGATTCCAAGGATGACCAAACAGCAGAGACAGATAAGAAAGAAGAACAGCCGGCAGCAGCTCCGACTGAAACAAAGGAAGCAGAGAACCCGGGTACAGAGACAACTCCTGTGGGAAGCAATCAAGCTTTGATTGCCAGTCAGAAGATTGTGAAGCTGCCACAGGTAGTGGAAGATTTCCGTTTCTGGACAGTTGCAAGAAAGTATGCGTTTGCAAAGACAGATTTGTATGTTCGAGAGGCTATTCCAAGTTCAGAAAAAGATATCAAAGCAAGTGAAGTATCAAAGGAAGAGAAAGCAGCAGATTTAAAAAATGTAGCGAAGCGTTCAAAGATATTAAGCAAAACAGCAGAAAAAAAAGCAACAGCAAAGACAGAAAAGACATTTGACAAACAGGTTGCACAGCAGCAGTTGACAGAAGGTGTCCGAGCTGTAGGACAGATTACACAGGATGGTCTGTTGTATGTTCTCAAAGAGGAAGAGAATGGATGGCTGTATGTAGAGTCTGGTAATGTGCGTGGTTTTGTCAGAGCATCGGAAGTATATACAGGAGATGCAGCACAGAAATTGTTATCTGTTTATCAGAAACAAGCGAAGAAAAAAGCAGAGGCACAGAAGACAGAATATAAAGGAATTGAGGGAACTGCAAAGACAGCGACT
Organism: Ruminococcus sp. B05; assembly: GCF_003628495.1. NCBI lineage: Bacteria > Bacillati > Bacillota > Clostridia > Eubacteriales > Oscillospiraceae > Ruminococcus > Ruminococcus sp. B05. The sequence goes on from NZ_RBZR01000009.1 coordinate 108,079, forward strand.
GCTTTAGTTGACCCTTCCGAAAATCAGGCATTTACATATTTGAGAGCTACAGTGAATCAGACAGTAGTAAAGAAAGAATATGCATTGGTAAATGTAGACAAGCTAAATATCCGCGAGGAGAAGAGTGAGGATTCCCTGCTCGTTGGAACGCTGACACAAGGAAACCTCTGCTATATTCTTGCAGACCAGGATTCGGAGTGGACATATATCGAATCTGGTGATGTGCGAGGATTTGTAAAGCGTGAATATCTGAGCACAGGTGATGAAGTTACAAAACAGGTAAATGAAACCGGGGAAGAGAAATTTACAACAGCAAAAGAGGAGCTGAAACCGGAAGAAAATGATGCATTATATTATACGCTCACATCGACAAAAGCAGGGACTCCGAGTGGAGAAATCAGACAGTCCATGTTGGAATTTGCTTCACAGTTTGTCGGTAATCCATACGTATGGGGAGGCACAAGCCTGACAGATGGAGCGGACTGCTCAGGATTTGTACAGCAGATTTATAAACAGTATGGTTATGATCTTCCACGAGTAGCAGCAGACCAGGCACAGTATGGTACAAAGATTGCAGTAGAAGATGCACAGCCGGGCGACTTGATTTTCTATGCGAAAGACGGAGACATTCACCATGTTGTAATGTATGCGGGAAATGGAAAGACAATTGAAGCTGCAAATGAAAATGACGGTATCATTTATGGAAATGTAGATACAACAGAGGCAGTGTGGGCAACACGAATCTTAAATGATCAGTATTCGGTAGCAGGTGCCGGAATCGGCGAAGTCAATGCAACAGAGGATATGTATGGACAGTGTCTTGGTAATTTCAAGATCACATATTATTGTGCATGTGAGATTTGTTGTGACGTAGAGACAGGAATTACAGCCACAGGAACTCCGGTTGTAGAAGGTCAGACAATTGCAGTAGATCCAAATGTAATTCCGTATGGAACAAAAGTTATCATCGGTGGACATGTATTCACAGCAGAAGACTGCGGTGGAGCCATCAAAGAAAACCGTATTGATGTTTATGTGAATAACCATGCAGATGCATTGGCACTTGGAGTGACAAATGCAGATGTATATCTTGTGAAATAGACCAATGGAACGGGGACGGGGATTAGACCATTCGGGGACGGAGTTTTGGGGGGTTTTTTTTTTAAAAAAAAAACCCCCCAAAACTCCGTCCCCAATGGTCACAATCCCCGTCCCCATTGGCCTCCCCTGGTCTCATCACAGCAATTCTGAATTCTGTAATGTCGGATTGAATGCATCGGAGATAGTGCGGATTGGCCGTACATCTAACACATAATCCGACGGCATTTGTCTGGGCGACATACCTGTGATATCTTTAAACACACGATTGAAGTGCCGGATGGTATCGAAACCGCACTTGGCAGCAATTTCAGTAATTGCTAGATGTTCGGTATTATTTTTCAATAACTCTATGGCATGTTCCAGCCGGACGGCGTTGAGATATTGTGAAAATGTCATCCCGGATACTTTGCGGAAGAATTTTGAAAAATATGGTTCTGATAATTTCATAAAATCTGCGGCATCTGAAAATGTGATGTAATCATATTTGGCTTCAATCTCGGAAAGAAGATTTTTATAATTGTCAATGGAAGAATGTTTCTCAGGCTGGATCTGGGCAGCAAGTTCTTCAAAACGGAATATTTCAATCATAAGATCTGTGATCAAAGAGCGAAGTTTCAACTCGTAAAATATATTCTGTGACTTTAATTCTATCTGCATTTTTTCGAAATATTCTTTAATTGGATAGGAGTGTTCTAACTTTGCTCCTGCAAGACGGTGTTCTTTTAAAATTCCACTTAAGATGGAGGAGTCAAAAAGTATGATTGCGACAATACTGTCGGGAGCACTTTTGATGTAGTGGATATCTCCGCCTTGAAGAAAAATTGCATCTCCTGTGGCGAGGGGATATTTTTCATGATTATCAGAGACAATAATCTCACCGGATTCTACATAAATCAGTTCACTTTCAAGATGCCAGTGCGGCAGATTCTGCAGGTTGCGATAGCGGCCCACCCAGACACGCTCTTTTCCGTTATAGTTTCGTTTTTCAAAATTAGCAAGCATGGAAATCATCCTTTCTATACAAATTTATTTCCGCTGAGAAAAAATTCACTTCTATAAATGGCAGGCTAATTACAAATTTTTTCCACGTGCGTTCAATTTGAATTTCAAAGAAAAGCATTTTCTTATATTTTACAAAATAGAGTAATAAATGTCCATAATTAGATAAGATTTTTCTTTCTATTTCGCATCTGAAAAGCTATACTAAAATTAGAGTTAAAGAAGCAGACTAATGAATTGCAAGAAAAGTGTTAGTTTGCAAAAAATGAGCGAAAAATAAGATTTGAAAAGGAGAGAACAAATTATGTTAGGATGTAAAGATTACAAATTTTGGTTTTGCACAGGCTCACAGGATTTATATGGAGATGAATGTCTGGCACATGTAGCAGAGCATTCACAGATTATCGTAAATGCGTTAAATGAATCAGGATTACTTCCATATGAAGTTGTATGGAAACCAACACTGATTACAAATGAAGTGATCAGAAAGACATTTAATGAAGCAAATACAGATGAAAACTGTGCAGGTGTTATCGTATGGTGTCATACATTTTCACCGGCAAAATCATGGATTCTTGGATTGAAAGAGCTGAGAAAACCATTGCTTCATTTTCATACACAGTTTAATCGCGAGATTCCATACGATACAATCGATATGGATTTCATGAATGAAAATCAGGCAGCACACGGAGACCGTGAGTTCGGACACATTTTCACACGTCTGAACAAGAGCCGCAAGGTTGTAATGGGATATTGGCAGGATAAGGATACACAGGAAAGAATCGGTTCTTGGATGCGTACAGCAGTCGGTGTGATTGAAAGTAGCCATGTCCGTGTTATGCGTATTGCCGACAATATGAGAAATGTTGCCGTAACAGAGGGCGATAAAGTAGAAGCACAGATTAAGTTCGGATGGGAAGTTGATGCTTATCCGGTAAATGAGATCGCAGCTGTTGTACAGGATGTAAAACCAGGTGATGTAGAAGCACTTGTAGAAGAATATTACAGCAAATATCAGATTCTTCTGGAAGGAAGAGATGAAGCAGAATTCCGTAAACATGTAGCAGTTCAGGCACAGATTGAGCTTGGATTTGAAAAATTCTTAGAAGAACAGAACTATCAGGCAATCGTAACACATTTCGGTGATCTTGGTTCATTACAACAGCTGCCGGGACTTGCTATCCAGAGATTGATGGAAAAAGGATACGGATTCGGTGGAGAAGGCGACTGGAAAACAGCAGCTATGGTCCGTGTTATGAAGATTATGACACAGGGAATGAAAGATGCAAAAGGAACTTCATTTATGGAAGATTACACATACAATCTCGTTCCTGGAAAAGAAGGAATCCTTCAGGCACATATGCTTGAGGTTTGCCCGACAATCGCAGATGGTCCGATCAGCATCAAGTGTCAGCCATTGTCTATGGGAAATCGTGAAGATCCAACTCGTCTTGTATTTACAGCAAAAGAAGGACCGGCAATCGCAACATCACTGATTGATCTTGGAGACAGATTCCGTCTGATCATCAACAACGTAGATTGTAAGAAGACAGAGAAACCAATGCCAAAACTTCCGGTAGCAACAGCGTTCTGGACACCACAGCCAAATCTCCGCACAGGAGCAGAAGCATGGATTCTTGCAGGCGGTGCTCATCATACAGCATTTACATACGACTTAACAGCAGAACAGATGGGTGACTGGGCAGCAGAAATGGGAATCGAAGCTGTATACATTGATAAAGATACAAACATCCGCCAGTTCAAAAATGAATTGATGTGGAATGAGGCAGTATTTAGCAAATAAATAAAATGAGCTGACCAATGGGGACGGGGTTTAGTGGCTTTTTTCGCAAAGCGAAAAAGCCACTAAACCCCGTCCCCATTGGTCTCTTGCTATGCTATAATGAACAAGAAGGAGGGAAGAAATGGAGCATATTATCATTGGTACAGCCGGGCATATAGATCATGGCAAGACTGCGTTGATTCGTGCACTGACCAGAAGAGATACGGATACGAATAAGGAAGAAAAGGAGCGTGGCATCACGATCGATCTCGGATTTACATGGTTTGGTCTGCCAAATGGTGACCGCGCCGGAATCGTAGACGTACCCGGACATGAAAAATTCCTTCCGAATATGTTATCGGGAGTTTATGGTATGGATCTAGTCTTGCTGGTCATTGCTTTGGATGAAGGAATCAAACCACAGACGATTGAGCATATGGAAATCTTGTCACAGCTACATATAGAAAATGGCATCCTTGTTTTTACAAAATCGGATTTGGTGGATGAGGAATGGAAAGAGCTGATGATTGAAGAAATCAGGGAAGAAATCAAAATGCTGGGAGATGACAGATTCGCAGCGTGGCCGGAAGTGTGTGTATCCTCCAAGACAGGAGAAGGCATTGAAAACCTGAAGACAATAATTGTCGAAAATGTATTGCATACCCATCATTTACGAGATACATCAGGAGCATTTCGTATGCCGATTGACAGAATATTGTCCCTGTCCGGACGAGGAACGGTGATTGCCGGAACCATTTTGGAAGGCGAGGTGCAACCGGACGATAAAATCATGCTATATCCGAAGAAAACAGAAGCACGTATCAGAAGCATACAGGTTCACGGGCAAAATGTAGAGAAAGCAACGGTAGGACAACGCGCAGCCCTTCTGTTACCGGGAATCAAAAAAGAAGAACTCAAACGAGGAAATGTAGCTGCAGCCATTCATTCTCTGAATCCGTCAGAAAGGCTGGATGTGAAAATTACAATGTCAGCTCATACCGGAAGAATACTAAAACATCAGAGCAGATTACATTTGCACATCGGGGCAGGACAAGTTCTGTGCCGTGTCATTTTATTTGGGAAAAATGAATTGACTCCGGGGGAAAGCGGATACGCTCAACTTGTACTGGAAGAAAAAATCGCAGTGAAAAAACGAGATTTATTTGTACTTCGATTCTATTCTCCTCTAGAGACGATTGGCGGAGGAATCGTTCTTGATGCGGCAGCAAAAAAACATAAAAGAACAAATCCGGCGGTAGTTGAAGAATTAAAACAAAAAGAAGAAAACAAAGAAAGCAATATTTTGCTCAAATGGCTACGAAGCCAGAAGAAAAACCCGGTTACAATAGAGCAAATAAAGCCGTTGCTTGAAATAAATGAAGAAGAAATAAGCAATATGCTGTATAGATATATGAAAAAGCAACAAATCGTGTCATTTATTTATAAGAAATGCACATACTATTGGTCGCAAGAATCTGAAAATAATATGTGGGAGCAAATGAAAGAATGGCTTCAAAAATACCATCAGAGACATCCATACAGATATGGAGCCACAAAAAAAGAGCTGCAGAAAGAATTATTTTCAGGATGGGAGAACAAAACGTTCGAAGCTTATTTATCTTATTTAGAATCCTTCGGGCAATCCCAGACAGACCTTACATCAGAATCAGACAAACAAACAGATTCAAGGATTAAAAGAAACGAAGACATCATTTGTCTGTGCAATTTTGAAATCCAACACGATAAAAAATTTCAACAAATCGAAGCTCATATATTAAAAACTCTGGAGGAAGCAGGATATCAATTACTTCTATATAAAGAACTATGCCCGCCGAAAGTCGATGAAGAATGTTTCGAAGACATTTTCAAAGTATTAAAAAAAGAAGGAAAGCTGATTGAAATAGCAGATTCTTATTACGTTACAGAAGGAAAGCTGCAAGTCGTAATCGAAAAGGTGGAACAACATTTCAGAGAACACAAAATACTAACCTATTCAGAAATGCGTGATAACTTGGAAATATCAAGAAAAACCGCTAAAATATGGATAGAATATTTAGATAAAATCAAGATTACAATGCGTTGTGGAAATGAGACAGAACGCGTAGCATTTGGCTTAAAAGAATAAAACCATTAATATAAGGAAGTGAAGTGCAAAGAAAATGAAGAAAGAGCAGACATATACACATGTATCACACGATTTCGAACCGGTTTTTGATGAAAACTCAAAAGTACTGATATTAGGAACATTTCCGTCGGTCAAATCGAGAGAAAATCGGTTCTATTACGGGCATCCGCAGAACCGTTTCTGGAAAGTAATCGCAGGACTGACAGAAAGCGAAGTGCCACAGACCATTGAAGAAAAGAAAAAATTATTGCTGGAGCACGGCATCGCGATATGGGATGTCATTGAGAGCTGTGATATTATTGGTTCAAGTGACAGCAGTATAAAAAATGTTGTTCCGGCTGACATTGAAAGAGTGGTCGCAAATTCTAAAATCCAAAACATTTATGCAAATGGCGGGACGGCAAAGAAACTGTATGAAAAATACAGCCAGAAAAAAACAGGACGGGAGATTATTGGTCTGCCTTCTACAAGTCCTGCGAATGCAGCGTATTCACTGGAAAGGTTATTAGAATGTTGGCAGGAAGTGAAAAAGGGATTATAATAGTGAAAAATAAATCACAAGACAAGGAGGCAGCATCATGAAATTAGGATTTATTGGAACAGGGAATATGGCAGGAGCCATTATAGGTGGCGTGATTAAGAGCGGGTTATTTAAACCGGAAGAGATTATAGGAGCGGATCTGTTGGAAGCAGGGCGTGAAAAAGTTAAAACATTGTATGGTATTCATGTGACAGCAGACAACAAAGAGGCTGTAGAGAAGGCAGAGACAATCATCTTGTCCGTAAAACCTCAATTTTATGAGTCTGTGATCGCAGAAATTAAAGATGTTGTAAAACCGGAGCAGATTGTCATTACGATCGCACCGGGAAAAACTCTTGAATGGCTGGCAAAACAGTTTGGCAAGGATGTAAAGCTTGTCCGTACAATGCCAAATACACCGGCTATGGTAGGCGAAGGAATGACAGCTGCCTGCCGAAACGAATTTGTCACAGATGAAGAGCTCGAAGGCGCAAAAAAGATTTTATCCGCATTTGGTAAAGTAGAAGTGGTCAGTGAACATTTGATGGATGTAGTTGTGTCCGTAAGCGGAAGCTCACCGGCATATGTATTTATGTTTATCGAAGCGATGGCTGACGCAGCAGTTGCAGACGGTATGCCGAGAGCACAGGCATATCAATTTGCGGCACAGGCGGTGCTTGGAAGTGCAAAGATGGTGCTTGAGACAGGAAAACATCCGGGAGAATTAAAAGACATGGTATGCTCACCGGGAGGAACAACAATCGAGGCTGTACGCGTACTGGAAGAAAAAGGATTACGCTCTGCTGTGATTGAAGCAATGAAGGCTTGTACAGATATTGCAAAAAAAATGTAAAAAGTGCTTGCATTATTAAAAAACATATGATAAGATACTATTCGTGTCAGAGATGACGCGGGTGTAGTTCAATGGTAGAACACCAGCCTTCCAAGCTGGATACGTGGGTTCGATTCCCATCACCCGCTTCAACTTCATATGATACGCGGGTGTAGTTCAATGGTAGAACACCAGCCTTCCAAGCTGGATACGTGGGTTCGATTCCCATCACCCGCTTTTTTGTTACAATTTTATAAATGAGTATCCGGAACCTCTAAGAGGTTCATTTTTTTTGCTTTAAAAATCCGAAAAGTAATATAAATAAGTTGTACATTAAGTTTGAATTTCCACTTTTTTAAAAGGGAAAGTTGTGCTATACTTGAGAACAAGAATTTATGACTAAGAGCGGGGGAATATGTCGAAACTCAGAGTCATGCAAAAAGAATAACGATATGAGAGGAAACACAAGATGAATTTTTTAGAAGAAAGAATTTTAAAAGATGGAATTGTAAAAGAAGGGAATGTACTCAAAGTTGACAGCTTTTTGAATCATCAGATGGACATCGAACTGTTCGATCAAATGGGGGCAGAATTTAAGAAACGTTTTGAGGGAAAACCAATCAATAAAATTCTTACGATCGAGGCATCAGGAATCGGTATCGCCTGTGTTGTAGCACAGCATTTCCATGTGCCGGTTGTATTTGCGAAGAAATCAAAAAGCATCAATTTAGAAGGCGAGATGTATGTAGCACAGGTAGAATCATTTACACACAAATGTCAGAATAATGTGATCGTAGCACAGAAGTTCTTAAATCCGGAAGACCATGTTCTGATCATTGATGATTTCCTGGCTAACGGATGTGCATTGCAGGGATTGATCCAGATTGTACAGTCTGCGGGAGCAACAGTAGAAGGAATCGGAATTGCAATTGAAAAAGGTTTCCAGTCAGGCGGAAGAATCATCCGTAATCTTGGATTCCAGCTGGAGTCTTTGGCAATTGTAGAAAGCATGGATGCAGAGACAGGAAACGTTGTATTCCGTGAACAATAATACTCATAGAGTTGTCACAGCTTTAAGAAGAACAGTCTGTTTTATAGTCTGTTTGATATTATTTGCTGCGCTATTTCCGATTCCTGCAAAAGCAGCAGAACAATCAGAAAAAGAAGCAATCCGGGTAGGATGGTATGAGTGTGCTTATCAGATTACAAGAGCGAATGGGGAACGAAGCGGATATGCTTATGAATATGAACAGACTGTTTCGACGTATACAGGTTGGAATTACGAGTATGTAACCGGTGATTGGACAGAATTGATGGATATGTTGCAGAGAGGTGACATAGATATAATGGCAAATGTGTCCTACACAGATGAACGTGCGGAAACGATTCTTTTCTCAGATCGTCCTATGGGAGAGGAAAAGTATTATTTATATGTCGATATTACAAATGCAGATATCTCTCTGACAAATTTGTCGAACTTGAATGGGAAACGCATTGCTATGATAGAAAACAGCGTGCAGACGGAGCAGTTTTGCGAGTGGGAAAAAGAGCACAATATAACGACAGAGCATGTATTGGTTGATACTATTGAAGAGACAAAAGAGTTGTTTGACAATGATGAAATCGATGGAATTATATCTACAGAAAATTCCATCTGGATCGAACGAGGATTATCGCCAGTTGTTATAACAGGCAGTTCAGACATTTATTTCGGAATCAGTAAGGCGCGTCCCGATTTAAAAGAAGCACTGGATGCTGCCATGCGTTCCATGGAATATGACAAACCATTTTACAATGACGAGCTTTACAAACAATATATTGCAACAGAAACAGTTGTATTTCTTACGGAAAAAGAAAAAGAGTGGCTGAAAGAACATGGAGAGATTCGACTTGGATTTTTGAAGGATGATACCGGATTTAGTACATACGACAGAGACAATGGCGAATTGCTAGGGGTGATCAATGATTACGTTCAGGATGCAAGCAATTGTTTTGGTGGAGATAAGATAAAATTTCGTTTGATAGGATTTGACCTGGAAGAAAATCAGATAGAGGCATTGCAGGAAGGCAAGATAGATATGATTTTTCATGCAGGGCAGAATCCGTATATGGCCGAGCAAAACGGAATATCGCTGTCTGACACCGTATTATCAACACCATTGGCGGTACTTACTAAGCAGAGCCATTTTGATGAAAATGCAGAAAATCGTGTCGCAATTTCCAAAGAAGATCTTCAGTATAAATGGTATATTTCTTATAACTATCCGGATTGGAAGATTGTAGAATGTAATTCTGCAGAGGATGCTGAAAGTAAAGTGAGAAATGGAGAAGCAGACTGTTTTCCAATCAGAACAGGAGTGTTGATGGAGTATGTAGATGACAAGAATATTCATGGAGTATTTTTGACAAGAGCTATGAACTCATCATTTGCAGTAAGCAAAGGAAATATAACGCTGTTATCTATTTTGAATAAGACATTAAAAACAATGGAGACTTCGAAGCTGAGCAGTGCAGAATCAGCATATGAAGATTCTTTGCGGAAGGTTACAGCAAAAGAATTTATAAAGGATAATTTCCTGATATTCAGCCTTGTTATTTTAACAGTATTTATAGTAGTGCTGGTGATTATTCTGGGACTGTTGAGAAAAGCGAGGATCGCAGAAGAAAAAGCGAAGAATGCACAGCAGCAGGCAGAGCAGGCAAACAGTGCGAAATCAACATTTCTATATAATATGTCACACGATATTCGTACCCCGATGAATGCACTGCTTGGATATAATCATTTGATGAAGAAACAGCTGACGGATCCTAAATTACTGGATTATCAGCAAAAGATTGAGCGGGCCGGAAAACTGCTTTTGGACATTATCAATAATGTACTCGACCTTGCGAGAATAGAGAGCGGGAAGATGTACTTAAATGAGTCCTATGCCCAGGTTGACCAACTGCTCGAAGAAGTAGTAAGCGTGTTTGAGCCACAGACAAAGGAGAAGAAGATCACTCTCAAAGCTGAGGTTTGTGTTCAACATCCACACGTTATGTGTGATATTACAAAAATAAAACAGATTTTTGTGAATCTTATCAGCAATGCAGTCAAATATACACCATCCGGCGGGAGTGTCGAGATTAAACTTCAGGAAATTCCGTGTGAGAGGGAAGGTTTTGTAGCATTTCGGACAGAGATCCGTGATAACGGTATCGGAATGAGTAAAGACTTTCTTCCAACTTTGTTTGATTCCTTTTCACGAGAACGCAATACGACTACAAGCAAAGTAACCGGAACCGGTCTTGGAATGGAAATTGTCAAAAATTTTGTCGATTTAATGGGCGGTACGATTGAAGTGCAGAGTGAATTGGCGAAAGGAACAACCTTCATCGTTCATCTTATCCACAAAAAAGCAGATGAGCAATATTACCGACAAACAGATGAAGGATTAGAACCCGACGAAATGGAAAATATATCACAGGGCAAACATATTCTGATGGCAGAAGATAATGAGCTAAATGCTGAAATTGCAAGTACGATTCTTAAAGAAATGGGATTGCAGATTGACTGGGTCGATGACGGGAGCAAGTGCGTCAGCAAGCTGGAACAGATGCCGGCAGGAACCTATGACCTGATCCTAATGGATATTCAGATGCCTAATATGGATGGATATAAAGCAACCGAGATCATCCGGAAGATGTCAGATAAAGAAAAGGCAGAGATTCCAATCATAGCCATGACAGCGAATGCCTTTGAAGAAGATAGAAGAAAAGCGATTGTTATCGGTATGAATGAGCATATCACAAAGCCGATAGATGCAGAAAAAATGAAAAAAACAATAACCGAAGTGTTGAAGTGAACCGGTGGGGGTGCCAGTAAGACCAGTTGGGGACGGAGTTTTGCGGGGGGGGGGGGGGGGGGGGGGGGCAGCGCGCAAGCCCGCCCGCCCCCCCCCCCGCCCGCCCCCCC
>NZ_RBZR01000010.1:0-116634 GCF_003628495.1 Ruminococcus sp. B05
TGAAAGGTTTCCATATAAGTATTCTTCACATACTTTTATAATTATTTCTTTTGAATATTTAGACATAAAAAACCCCCTTAAGTAGATTTTGGTTATTTACCTTGTCTACTTAAGGGGAATCATACCACTCCGTCCCCGAATGGCACTGGTCCCCGCTTTCCCTATTTCGAGAACAATACTCCTAGCAGGCTTCTCTTCTTAATCGCCTGTATCTCACTGGAACTGCGAATCACCTGTGCAGACATCCCCATATTACGTAATTCCTGTTTCAATGCAACAGCCTGCTTCTCCGACAATCCATCTTTCACAAGAAATGGAGTTTTCCTTAAATTCCCATTAATCTTAAAATCATATTTTCTTGCTATATTAGCATAATCTGTTCCCTGTCCGATATAATCTACCATCAATCCAAGGGCAATCACTTGTTTCGAAGGATACTCCGGTATATCATATCATTCGTCAACCGGCTCCATCTTATATTTGATTCCGTAAAAATCAAATGCTTCTTCTATATATGAACATACTTCGCCATCCAGACTTTCAAAAAGAATAATTGGCAGGTTCGATACAATTTTTCGGCCTTCGTGCTCTTCCATCCCGGTTATTATATGTAGATATCTTGCAACCTCCAACTCTTTTCCTTTACAATTATTCAGTATCACCCGATAATTTTGTTCTTGCTGTATCATACTGCCCCCTATTTATTCAAATCAGACAACACAAGCTGCCCTTTTTCTTTGCTTTTCTTCATATCTATAATTCTCTGATTTCTGGAGCCTCTGAATTTAAGCGTAATATCTTTCAATTCTTCTTCAAATTTACCATCCACAAGAATGTCAATGTTTCCAAGGATTTCATCTGTTACTTCTGTATATTTTCTTCCGTCTGGAATTAAATCCTCATTCACAATGAATCCCGAATACACCCAAATATCCTTGTCCGGACATTCTTTTCTCATTCTCCGGATTAGTTTTACAAGTTCCCTTTGATTCTCCGGCTCCATCGGTTCGCCTCCGAGTATTGTCATCCCTTGATAATATGGTTTAGATACTTCACTGATAATAAAATCTTCTGTTTCCCGTGTATATTCCATTCCATAATTAAAATCCCATGTCTGAGGCTGAAAACAACCCTTGCAATGATTTGTACAACCGGATACAAATAAACTCACCCTGATTCCAACTCCATTTGCACAATCTGCGATTAATATTTCACCATAATGCATTGTTAGTCCTCCATCTGCTTTCTCTATTCTCAAAGCTTTATTATTCCTCTGCTTTCACAGCCCAACGCATCTTCGTCGATCTTGCCCTTCCATTCTGTGCACATTCCTGTGCCGACGGACGAATCACATCCTTAGCATAATCCGAATAAATACCGGCCTTATACCCATCCTTCAGCGCACGTTTCACAAGCCTGTCCTCTCCCGAATGAAATGTTAAAATTGCCACTCGGCCACCCGGACGAAGTGCCAACGGCAGCTTTTCCATAAACTCATACAACACTTCAAATTCTCGATTCACATCTATACGCAACGCCTGAAATGTTCTCTGGCACGTTTTTTTAACTGCATCTTTCTTCTCTTTTTCCGGAAGAAAATCCAATGTCTTTTCAATTACTTGTCGAAGTTTTGTAGTAGTATCGATTCGATTGCCCTTTCGAACTTCATCTGTAATTGCTTTTGCAAGTTCCTCACAATATGGCTCGTCCGAATTTTCATATAACATTCCTGCAAGCTCTTCTCTTGAAATTGTATCGAGACGCTCTGCTGCACTGATTCCTTTCTCCTGATTCAAACGCAAATCTAATGGCCCGTCTACCTTAAACGAAAATCCTCTCTTTGGATTATCAATCTGCATTGATGATACTCCCAGATCTGCCAAAATAAAATCAAATCCGCCTACTTCTTTGGCTATCTCATCTATTGTACAGAAATTTTGCAAACGAATTGTCAAAATGTCTTCGCCAAATCCCTGATCTGCCAGACGTTTTCTTGTTTTTGCTGATTCCTCCGGGTCCACATCTGTCGCATAAATGTGTCCCTTCCCATCCAGGCACTGAAGCATCGCTTTCGTGTGTCCGCCATACCCCAGCGTCGCATCAAATCCAATCTCTCCCGGCTGAATCTTCAAGAACTCCAGAATCTCCTGCACCATAATGGAAATATGCATCCCTGCCGGAGTGTTTCCCTTCTGGATAACATGCTGAATTGTATCCTGATATTTTTCCGGTTGTAACTCTTTATACTTTTCCTCAAACTTCTTTGGGTATTTTCCTTTGTAGCGCACACGTCTCTTGTGCGGTGTCTGTGTTTCCTTTTCCATCTGTTTTCCTCCGTTGAGTTATATTTTAAATATATTCACACATTTTATGAGCGTTCTTTTCTCTGTTTTACACATTTTATGAGGATATTTCTCTTACAACCCACGCTCATACATATCATTAATCACGGCCTGTGCATACTCCAGCTCTTTTTTCTTGATGATTGCTTCTCTGTCACTTAGAATCGCAAGCATCTCATCCACAAGATCCTCAATTCTCGGATTACTCACCCGATATAAATAACCAAGCATTCTTGTTGCAGTATAATCTGTATTCATATGTTTATACGCAATCTCTGCACAGAATTCTTTCGGATATCCCCTGCTTAATAATACTTTATATAATTCTTCTGTTTTCTCCAATTCTATCTTTCCTCATTTTCTATATTCACATTGATACAACTAAAATTTTAACAAATTTCAATGTTCGGTTCAACGAATTTCAACATTTTTATTGCACTTCAAACTGCAATCATGTTAAACTGTCAAAAAGCATATTTCTTATGAATTCTAAGGTGATTTGTCACCATCTATTTTCTAATCGCATTTCAAGAATCTATGCTTTTATACCCATTAACATATAAAAGCAGGAGACTTGGTAAAAGGGTAGCTATTACAATGATATAAAAAAGGTGTACTCAATCTGGGTCTGTATGAATATGAAAAAAGACAGTATAAATCATTTTCATCTGACTAACGATGCAATTATGGGAAATCATGAATGGGAAGGTACATTAGAATTACTGAATATCATTATGATAGGTATAGCTGAACTGAAATAGAAAATACGCCTGTAACGTATATGGATTTACTTGTAATTTATCCACTAAAAAAACGGAATATTGTCCCCCACAATTTCCGTTTTTTTATAATCCTATATTTAGATATCCAGATTAATTATCTGATTATCTTCCAATTTATAATTTCCCCCATCCATATTTTTACGAACAAATGGCACACCTTTTCTCACATAAAAAATATTATCCTTAATCAACGCATCCGGATTTTCTGCCGGACTGATTGTTCCCCCAAGATCATCAAAACTAACATTATTGCAAAAGGTATTATGAATTGCTTCCTGCAGACAGAACATTACGCAGCCGCCTTCATTTTGTCTGCTGTAATTATATTCATAAATAGTTCCATCTCCAGAGTCTGCATCATATGCCATTCCATCTTGATTTAGTCTTGTATCAGCACCTTCATTATATCTAAACAATGCATCTTTGCACTTCCAAGGCCAGATAGCCGCAGCTACCTTCCCTAATCGGTTTCCCGGTTCACTATATATCCGATCATTAATTTCACAAGCAATAGAATCTGCCATATTATGTTCTACCAATGGCCGTAATGCATACATTGCTGTAATACCATCCCCACCTGCTGCTTTCACATAATTATCGCAAATCCGTATATTTTCATGTCCGTACTTTAAAAATATCTCCTCTTCCAGTTCCGCTCCCTGGAATTTCTCATGTGCATAAGTGTAGCCTACCGCAATTCCCCAACGGCTCACTTGATACACAAAACATCCCTCAACCATGACATCTTTATAGCGTGCAACTCCTGTAACTTCTTCCTTTTCCGGACGAAGTGCTGTCATGTAAATACCGCCGTTATTCATATGTTTATCGTATACATTACCATTTACATCATGAATCAATAAATTACGCAGCGTAATTCCATGACGCACCCCTTTATTTTTTGCTATGACGGCAACTCCGGTACGATTCATTTTATCTCCAAGAGAATAATGTTCTCCTATAATCTTATCCGCCTCATTTGTAATTTCTAATTCTTCCACAACAATATATTCTGCGTCATATAATAAAAGTGCGGAAGACACGTATCCATGATATACATGTGTCGGTGCATCCAGCAAATTGCCATAATCCTGATACCATATTCCCTGGCCACAGGCCTCAATACGCGGTGCATTTCCGTCCCCATACGCTCCAATCACAATCGGTGCATCTTTGCTTCCGCTATCTGTCACCTGAAGATATTGTCCATAAAACACACAGCCTCTCTCAAGCAGTACTTTATCTCCCGGCTGCAAACTTATATGGTTTATCGCAAACAGACTGGCAAATGCATTTTCTTCTGTCAATCCATCATTCGAATCATTTCCCGTCTTCGAACTCACGTAATACGTCTTCGATAAGCTTGTCATACGCATCCTCCCGTAACCTTTTTTCGATAATCTGTGCTACTTCTTCGTAAGTAAAGAAATCGCCAAAATATCGTCCAAACAAATCCATGTTTTGTTCGTAAAAAGTTTTCTTTTCCTGCTCTGTAAATTCTGGACACAAGCCTGTATTTCGAACCGCTTCACTCGGCTGAACAAAATCCAGCTTTAACCGTGTCAGTTCATACTGTAAATACGCCGGTGCTGAAAAATATCTTGGACCATAGAATATTTTATTTTCCTGCTCCATCATCTTTAGCATTTCGTTATGTTTCTGTCGTCTTGCTTCCAGTCCTTCCATGGAAGGATTCTCTAGCAGCCCCATTTTTTTTGCCAAAAGGAAAGCACCCTGTGCCTTTCTTAAGCCATCTGCTTTTATACAATAATTCTGCTGCATTATTTTACTGCTCCTGTAATTCCATTTGCAAAGCTCTTCTGTAAGCACAAGAAAATAATTGCAGTTGGAAGTGTACAAATTAATACCCCAAGCATCAACATACCATAATCAACGCTATAACCACTCTTCAAGTTCGCAACGAGCATCGGCATTGTGATTGCCTTGCTATCCTGTAAAATGATTGTTGGCCATAAGTAGTTATTCCATGCATTCATAAATGTTACTGTCATGGCTGCTCCATATGTAGATTTCATGACCGGAATAAAAGGCCTTTATATGGACTCCCTATGTTCCCATCATGCAGAAATACAATATCTGTACTTAATACACAATGTATATAACGTTATTATCTTGCCATTTCACAGTTGCAAAAAGAAAAGAGAACCTTTCACAGCCCTCTTTCATATCGACTTTCTCATTCATTTGTCATACTCAACAGTTTGTCAACCAATGTCTCTAAACTTTTTCCCAAAAATGGGACAAAGTCTGGTATTGCACCAAATGCCATCCCAATTATTATCATTCGACCACATTCTCTTGCAGATTCCAATGCAAATCCATAGCTCAAAACACCTGTCAGAATAAATATAATTGATAAAAAGTAAAGAAAAATATTTCCCAACATCATAGGAATTTTTAATAACCAGCAAATCAATGTCATTACTACAAGAATCAAACACAAAAACACTTTTATTATGTACTTAACCAACATTTTTAATCCCTCACTTTTTTATCTTTCCGGACAGCAAGAATCCTGCCATCCGGACTTCCATTTTTTTGCTATCCGGACTTCCATTTTTTTGCTATCCGGACTTCCACTTTTTTGCTATCCGGGCTGCAAAATTCTTGCTATCCAATACAGTTCATTATCCTTTCGTGTATATCATTTCCGTCAAAATCATCTCTTCTGCATCATGACAAATGGTATTCATCCTCCTAGTCCATTCCATGTTGTCCTGTCTTTTTAATTTCTCTGTAATTCCTTGTTTCTCCATCATCTATTTTACTAATTGTTCTTCCCTATCCCTTGCTTCTGCATCAATCTGATTCAAATGCTCAACAAGTTTTCCTTGTAACAACAATATTTGATATTTTGCCCTTCTGTGTTCCTGTAAATAGCTTTTACGAAGCATCCCATATTTCCCATATGTTGGTTCAATATCTTTAAGTGCCAATTCCGGCAAATAATAATCACCACATAACATATAAGTAAGTCCATTTTTCTCATCGTAAATTTCGTTCTGCATAAAATATTCTCCTTTTCTTCCTATAATTGGTCGTACATCTTCAACAGTGTTCCCTTTTTCATTTGACTATATTTCACTTGTAATTCTTCATATTTTTTCTGTAGATTCTCATATTCGTTTTTCGGAACACTATCGGATAATTTCTGTTCTAAACTCTTAATCCGTGCTTCCTGTGCTTTTGCAATAGCATCGCTTTTAGGATTTCGCAATATCATTCCCTGTTGTTTTTCCTTCAATTCCATCATGACCTGTTTCACATTCGGATTATTATAGAAAAAACCTCTGGAAAGTCCTGTTAATTTTGTAAGTTCAGCAACTGAAATTTTTATATTTTTTCTATACATTGTTTCAATAGCTGTTATTGCTGTTTCCGTCATTTCCGCACTTTTTTCTTTTGCCAGTGCTACCATTTTATCGTGTTTCTGCATTTTCCTTTTCCCTCCTGTATTGTGCTAATAATTCATTCATTTCATCTCGTACAGCCTTTGTATCCTCCGCTAATGCTTCGTTTCTTAACCGCCGATAATGTGGTATGGTTCGTGTATCCTTATGCCCCAACAGCCTTGCAATGCTATCATCATCTAATTTCATTTCTGTAAGTTTTACTCCAAAAGTGTGTCTAAAACGATGTGTACGAAACTCAAAATAATTTCCATTATCATCCCTGATATCATTTTCATAAATCATGATATTTACATGATATTTCAGCATTGAATCTGTATATAATTTCCCATTATCTTGCAGAAAAATATATTCTGAATCTGGATGGTCCTTTTCTGAAACTTCTATTGCTTTTCTAATCACTTCTGCCAGCTGATCGCTGACTGGTCTTTTGTATTTCCTTGTTTTATGCTGGAGAATAGTTATAAAATAATGCCCAGATTTCTCAGATAAGCAATCCCTTCGCAAAGTCAACGTATCCTCTATTCTTGTACCGAGCATCTGATGTATTATTAGACATCTTCCTAACTGGGGCTTTAATTTTGTTAATGCACTATTAAATCTCCTGATTTCTGCATCTGAATACGCTTCTGGCAAAGCGTTGTCATATGCTCTGCAATCACTGGACAGAAAAAGATTGCATAAATTTTCTATTTCCAGTTCCCGCCCAATTTCATCCAGCAGATTATCCAAAACGGACAGTTCTGTTGTGTAACTGACTGATGTAAGACCGGTATCCGTTTTTATATAAACCAGATAATCTTCTATCATATCCCTGCTAATTTCTGTAAAATGCTTTACTTCTGGAAACCGATCATACATAAATCTAGCAAACCGACGGAATCCACACAATTCGCCTTTTATACTACCCATTGCTTTTGTCTGGCAGTGGCTATACAATATTCTCTTTATTATCTCTTTAAATTCTCTCTGCCTAATCTCACGAAAATCTAATCTATATCTTCCACGAATCGGATTACTCCTTGGCACAATATCCAGCTTTCTCATATCCCATACATCTTTTTCATTTTCTGGAATATCTGCTGTTTTACACTTCACAACATACTCATAATACATTTTCAGAAAAGAAACCTGAGCGCTATTTTGTTGCTCAACATTCCGCCTATCCGGTCTATTTCTTCTAACGTACAGCGCCAATCCTTTTTTATATAAAAATGCTTTATAGCTTCTCTCCAGTTCTTCCCATTTTTTATCAGTAATACTGCTACAGCTTGTACACTTCTCATTCAGAAATTCTTTCAACAGATCAAATCTGTAAATATCATTTACGGCTGTTGATAATGATAAACGTCTACATCTATCATCGATATACCCATAAATCTCATCCTGTATCTTTTCATTACGAATCTCTGATATGTAGTACACCCTGTTTTCCTTCCATTTCAGCCCAGCCAACTGTTTTTCTGTAGCTTGTTGATAACAGTCATAAGAAATCAAATTAATATTACCTTTCATCATCTTCTACTCCTTTCAATTTAAATGACTGATTTCTTGAAAAATATTTATCTTCAGCCGATACAATACGTTCCGGCATGAAATCAATGTACTGTTTTGTCATATTCTCACTTGAATGTCCCAGATAATCTCGTACCCCTTGTATAGAAACTCCATTTCCGTACATTGAAGTTGCAAGGTTATGTCTGTAATCGTGTGCTCTAAAGATATAATCTCCACAGGCAATCCCACGAGCCTTACACTCCCGAATCATCTGATTTGAAAATGTCTGTCCATTAAATGCACCACCTTTTTTATTTTTGAATAAATACTCCCCATTTTTTATTCCGTACTTTTTTTCATAATCGTTCACCAGTCCAACCAATAAACTCGGAACAGGAATGACTTTTTCCCTCCGCATTTTGCTTTGATATATGCGCATCCAATTCTCATTGCCTTGTGAATAAAAGGCTCCCGATTTTATTGTACAAACCTCGCTTTTCCTAATTCCTGTGCAAAACAAAATCAAATACATCAACTGTAAATGCTCTGGGAATGCCGGCAACTCCTTAATCAGATGAGCAATTGTTTTTTCTGGAACACTTCTTTCGTTGTGTTCTGGAAAACCTTTTTTTAAAAATCGTTCTGGATAAAACTTCAACACTTCAATATTTTTCATTTTCAAAAACTGTAGAAATGTATGTATATGAGTTATATATCGGTTAAACGTGGAATATTTAATATCGGACACATCCAAAATAGATACATAATCCGCTATATCTTGTATCTCCAGTTCAGTTACTTTCTTACTCTGTCCATCCAGATATTTTAAAAATTGTGAAATAAAACTTATTGTATTTCGGATATTTGATAAAGACAGATCAGATATCCCAACTAAATATTTTGCGTATAATTGTAAATACCAACGATTTTCTTTTTCGTAAATATTAATAAATGAAAGGCTTTTAACAGGTGAACTGGCATTGATTCTTGATTTATCAAACTGAAACCTATCCATATACCAGATACATGCTTGCCAATTTATCTCTGAATCTGTTAGAAATAACGTTCTTCTCGCAAACTCAACAATCTTAGAAGCCTGTTTTTTTATAATTTCTGACTCCTTGTTTAAATACAGATAAAATCTGTTTTCATCTGCCTGTTCCATTTCTTCAATATCATCTATTCCGTACTTATCGCAAAACCGTACAAGTGCTTTTAATGGTTCTAAAAAATATCTTCGATGTCTTTGTACCTTATCCATATTCAGAATTTCACACAGCAATATTTTTGTCTGTCGCACCAACTGTGATGAATGTATCCTCGTTAAGTCCCATAACAAATCATTCTTATCGACCACCTGACGGAAAGATTGTGCTTTCTTCTTATTGGGGACATACAGCAAAAACAATTTGTCTTGCTTAAAAAACTCCTGTTCTACAGAGAAAGGATTTCCTTGTGAATAGACATCCGGCATATTTTCTATTTTTAAACGATCAAATAAGCTCATTAATTCCACTTTATATTTTTCTGAAATATCCTCTTTTTCAAGAGACTCCATATACATTTTTCTTGTTTCATAGTTAATATCTGCAGTACACTGTATATCTGTATACTGAAAAAATTTATATAACCGGTTATAGTATTTTGCTTCTCCATTCGTAACTAAAGATATTTCTTCCTTTAATTTCTCAGATATTTTTTCCTGATATAACTTCGGAACAATTTTTAATACTGCCAAGGTAATCCCTCCTTCCTTTTACAGAAAATCTGCAATTTGGTATAAATCTTCATTATTTGAGTAGTATTGATCTGTTGCTTCTATCAATCGTTCATTATTTTCACCCAAGTATTTAATGGTAGTTTCAACTTTCTTATGCCCCAGGGCAAAACGAATGTCATTCAAATCCCATCCTTCTTTTCTTCTTTCCTCCGCATAATAGTGTCGGAGCTGATGCGGATGGGAATTGATATCCGTTTTTTTGGATAGTCTTTTCAACATGCTATACACAGAATCCGCATCTAATGGCTCTCCTTTGTTTTTTCCAGTCAATTTTGTAAATAGATACTCCGAGTTCATCAGACTTTTTCGATTATCAGAAATGTACTTAACCAAGAACTCAAAAGTTGTATTACTTAACAAAGCCATTCTATATTCTGCATTTTTTGCTCTTGCCAAGTTGGTATTGGATTCACGATACCTTACCCGAACCGTCCTTCTTTCAAAATCAATATCTTCGGTATAATGGATTCCCAAAATTTCCCCTAATCTAAGACCGGTTTCTGCCATCATTGCTATCAGCAATCGATCTCTATCATTCGTACAGGCATTTATCAGCTCCTGTATTTCTTCGGATGTTATTTCTTCCAGATTAGGTTCTTCTTCTTTGAAGAAACCTTTAAACGAATTCACTGCATTTTGATGATTTACTCCCATACTGTCAAAATACGATACTTTTTTTACTCGTAAGACTTTAAGCATTGGCAAAACATCTTCCAGTGCCAAAAACTGGTAGTATCTGAAAACTGCACCAAGATACATATTGCAGGTCTTATTGCTCGTTTGTGTATTATGCTCAGTATGCTTTCCACTCTTAACCCAATACAAGAAATCAATAAAATGTTTATTCTGCTCTGAATAGGATAGCAATGTAATCTCATCCAATCCTATCGTTTGCTCCTGCAGATAATTGTAATAATATGAAAGTGCGAAGGCTGCGGATTTTACAGTATTCGGAGAAGCATTAATCTGATCCAGATGCTTCAAATACTTTGATGGAAGAATTTCAATTTCTTCAATATCAGAAATAATCAAAAAACGTGGTCTATTATCTTTCAAAATCGAAACAACCCTATATTTCAATCCACAGCCCTCCTTCCTTTCGTTTTGATTTATTTGACTTCTTTGACTTCTTAATTCTACATTATACACAAAGAAGTCAAAATGTCAATTACGTTTTTGATTTCTTTGACTTTTGCAAGAATATCAATAAAACATTTTTTGATTTCTTTATGTTTTAAATTGATTTTTAGGGATATAATTGATAAGATAAAATACAAGAAGTCAATTTATATAAAGTCAAAGAAGTCAAGAGGAGATTTGCATGAACGAATTTATATCAAATTCAGGCACACTAATAAATCCTGACAGCGTTTACGATCAGGAAAGATTCATCAATATACTTCAAATCATTTTACAGAAAAAAACACAAAAAGAATTATCTGAACAAACAGGCTTAAATAATGCAACCATTTCACGAATGCTCAACGGTGCCCGATCTGGAAGACCATATAAAAGCACTATTGATAAAATTGCAAAAGCCATTGATGATCCAGAACTTATCCAAGAGTTATATGATGCAACGGGATATTCTTCTAAGAAAATACGGGAACGAAAAAAGATAATTGCAGACAATGGATTTTCTCTGGATCTCTCTACTGTTCAGGTGCATGAAAAATTTTTTTCTACCTTAATGCGTGGACTTTCCATGATGACAAGTCTGCATAAAGTTGAATGGACAATAAAATCCGGAACACCCAGATCATACGATTATTTAATTGAATTAAAAGAGGGAAATATAGATTATTGGTATATTAGATATGTAGATAGAATTACTTCTGATGAAGAAAGAAAAAAAGCCTTAACTGCCATTTATGGAGAATTTGCAAAATTGAAATTGGGCGGAAAAATCAAAGTTTCTTGCGCCACTCCTTCTTACGAAGATTATGATTATTTTGTTACAATTCCGCCATATCAATTAAATACAAATGCTTCAATTATACATTTTGATTCTGAACTCGAAAGATTTGCAGACGAAACCTTTTTAGAGACAGCTTTACCACTTAAAGAAAATATTCCTGTTAAGGATTTTTGTAATCTTACCGAATCACTGATACTATAACTTTTTGATTTTATCACAGAGAGAGTTACTTATGGCTCTCTCTTTTTTTAACACTTCCTCCTCCCACGTTCCAACTCATTATGGCTAATCATTTTCTAAAGCAAGTATCGCCTAGAGTAACTCAAAATCCCTTTTCTGGATTATGATTCTCTGACAAACTTGATAGAGATTACGATTCTCCATACCCTCAATATCACAAAATATCAAATTTTGCTATTAGCTCATAATAAATTTTCGCAGCTTTCTGTTTTTACACTCATGGTTATCAAAAGCTTTTTTTAACCATCTGCTTCTATCGACTACAGATTTAAAATTTTATTATTCAAAAAAAATAAAAGTGCATTCCACAAAAATACCTATCACCAAAAATATAATGGACACTTCTATTCATTATATTTGCACCGACAACTAGAAGTTGTTTTCCTGCCAACGCCTTTCCAACAGCATAAACTCCCAATAGCATTTTGATGATATAAAAATACTTCTTTCATCGTTGAAATAAAATCCCTTGTAAATAGAATATATGTGGAATCTCTGTTTCTCATAAGTTTCTCAATTACCCCAGAGCAAGATCCACCTGTGTTTAACAATATTGTCTTTCCGACAAATATTCTTTCATCAGGTTTATATCTTGCTGGGGATTCCCCAAACCCATTCTTTCTATTTATGCCGAGATTACTGTACACATTAGAGCAAGATCCACCCCGGTAATACCATATCGCTATTTTAGCATTATGGCATTTTCCGGATGTTGGAATCTTGCTAAGGATTGTGCTCCCTAGTTCCTCACATTCAGCATAAATATATGATTGGTTCCTCGAATTTCTTCGGTCACAGCACAGGGAGAAAAAATAGGCTAAACAGCCCTATATCCCTGTGAAATCACCATGTGATTATAAAATAGCAAGGACAGGAAGTGTGGATACACTTCCGCAAAATTGCCAATTTCGGAGCCATATCCAAAATTGAAAAATACATAAAAATCAAAAATCCGAAACCTTACTCGATATCCAAATTTATAATTTTTACAGATTACAAAAAAACCAATATGAAAATTTTACAAATTTTGTAACACATGTAAAATTCCCATATTGGTTTTCATTCATCTTTTATGGATTTGGAATATTCTATGTTTTCAAATATTTTACTTTGAGCAAAAAACAGCTCTATAAACTTTTATCATTGCATTTTCTGGTATAATTTCATCAACTCTCCCACACAATCTGCTTCCGTCATTTTTGTACTAAAGCCATACGCAGCCATAACAGCTTTATCATTTGCAGTATGTGCTCGTCGTAACTCGGCTGGCATTGTTAAAGGATCATATAAAGCCGCAAGATTACTACTAGGATATAATGTTCTTGCTTTCAAAATTTCCTGTGCCGATTTTTCAATTTGTTCTCGATTCTTCTCCGTTACTACAGGCCACGGAAAATTGTTATACACTATTGTGTTTGAATAACTATAATCACTTTTTAATCTTCCACACACTGCTCGCATCCATGCCATGTGAACATTCGACATCAATACACCAAATTCATAAAATGATGCATTGGGCATAGTGAATAATTTGTCTCCCGGAATAATTTCACCATCTAAATAATCCATTGGAATATATCTACGATTCTGAGAAGAAACTTTGGGAATCGCAATATATTGATTTTTATGTTCAAGTATTGATGCAAATAAAGTTGGATTCTCAGCCGCTTTTTTTGTGTTCGCTCTTGTACTACTAAGTCTAAATTCACGTACTTTATTCACTCGTTCTAATATCATCGGACATTTTTTTAATAATCCAGGATCAGCTCCAACAAGCCAAATACAATATCTCGGCTTTCGATCAATAAAATCTTTTCCCATCATATAATGTCTAAAAAACGGAGAAGCCTGTGGTTCTTTTTCCAAAAACTCTTCCTTTTCCTCTTCCGTCAATATTAAAAATCCACCATCAATTGCTTGCCCACCTAATGCTATTTCAGGAACATTACACAATGGTTTCATTCTTTTTTCAATGAATATATTTTCTGCATCAAGCAAATATCCATTAATATTATTCGCCGGAATTGCGTTCTCACCTGAATAAATTATTTTCTGCTTATTATTTACAGCTCTGCTAAAGCCAACAATTACACAATGAACATGCGCTTTTATTGACGCTTCACTATCCCATATAAATGTTCTGTATGCAAAATCAATGTGTACACCTGATTCAAAAAGCGGTTTCCAGAGAATCGAAACACTTTCTCCCTGTGTAATTGAATTAGTTGATACCAATGCTGCTCTGATATTATAATTTCCCATATAGTCAGCCGCTTTTTTATACCAGCAACTAACATAATCAAGATTTCCTATACTCTTCCATCCTTCAAATATCTTCTCAACATCTTCCTTCTGCTCCGACGCCATCCAACGTGCTCCTACAAATGGCGGATTTCCCATTATAAACGATAATTTTTCTGCAGGAATTACATCATTCCAATCAATTCTTAATGCATTTCCTTCTGTAATATTTACATATGTCTTTAAAGGAAGAAAATCGTCATTAAATCCATACACAATATTTTTCGTTTCTTCCAACATTTGAGATTCTGCAATCCATAAAGCCGTTTTCGCAACTGTAACTGCAAAATCGTTAATCTCTATTCCATAAAATTGCTGAATAGAAACTCTAATTGGATTATTTACCTCTACCAATGTCATTTGTCCGCCAACTTTTTCCTTTATCACCTCATTCTCCAAACGACGAAGCGACAGGTATGTTTCTGTAAGGAAAT
Organism: Ruminococcus sp. B05; assembly: GCF_003628495.1. NCBI lineage: Bacteria > Bacillati > Bacillota > Clostridia > Eubacteriales > Oscillospiraceae > Ruminococcus > Ruminococcus sp. B05. The sequence continues at coordinate 14,726 of NZ_RBZR01000010.1, forward strand.
TTCCGGAACCACACGCAGGATCAAAAAATGTAAGTGATGCCAATTTATTTTGGAATTCTTCCAATTTTTTATCTCTGGTACGCTTCACTTGAATTGCTCTAATACTATCAAATTCCTTCTGCAAATCTTCCAAAAAAAGAGGACTAATAACTTTATGAATATTTTCAATAGATGTATAATGCATTCCTCCTGAACGTCTGGTCTCAGGATTTAATGTAGATTCAAATACCGCTCCAAATATAGTTGGAGAAATATCACTCCAGTCAAAATCTTCTGACGCTTTTGTAAGAAGTAATTCTTTAATTTTCTCTGTAAAAGGTGGTATCTCAATAGTTTCATCAGCAAATAACCCACCATTTACATACGGGAACTGAGCAAGTTCTTCCTCTAAATACTCGTCTCGCTCTGATACAGGTGTATCCAATATCTTAAATAATTCTATTATAGCTCTCCGGCAATCCTTTACTTCATATGTTTCCAAATAATCATGGAACATATTTCTCTTTCCAAAAATACCAGCATCTTCTGCATACAAGCAAAAAACAATTCGCACACATAAAGCATTCAGGCTCTTTAGTTTATGCTCTCTTTTTTCTCTCTGCTCAAGTGTTTCATCCTTTTCCTTAATATCTGGTATACGATATTGTTTTAAAAACGCATCATAAATAAGCCCAACAATACCTCCTGCTTTTATTGATACTTCCATTTCATGCGATATTGTCTTTACTTCCTTTTTCACCAAGAAGTCCAACAATGGATATTTGCTTTGTAATTCATCTAAAGCAATCTTTGTCGGTTCTGGCTGTTTCTGGTTCATATCATAAATCCAAATTTCAGCAAAATTTGACGTAACAATCCACCGAGCTCTTTCATCAAAAGTCAGCTTTCCATTATATCTGTCTGCCTGTTCAAATGGAGTAAGATCAACATCTCCTGAATTCCTGATTTTCTGATCCAATGCTTTTCCAAGACTCTTCTGTTCAATAATTACTCGTGTTTCAGGAATATACACATCAATACGTTTTGTATTTCCATCAATTACAACTTTCTTTTCAAAGTTCAAACGTTCTGTCACATTATCCATTCCCAAAACATTCGTCAATAAATCAATCCAATAAGAACGTCCATCTTCATCTTCTTTCCCTTTTCCCATCCATCGGTTTACAAATTGACGGGCAGCCTCTCTTTGTTCTGCATCTGTCATGCTTTTTTCCTCCTAAATAATCGTGCATTCACAAATCTTTCTCCGACTATTTTTACATATCATATCCACAGTATATCATAAAATTATTACAGAACAGCATTCATATATCATTATTTGTATTGTGTCTGCACACAAGGAACTTCTACCGCCAAATCATAATAATATTGATACATGATCATGTTATCTTTTGCTTCTATATACACTCTCTGAGCTTCTTTCAGCAAGTTATTCCAAATATCTTTCCATTCACTAGGAGCCGAATCTAAAAACCACATATTATTAAATGACATTTCTATCGTCCCCCATAAATCATCTTCTTTACGCTCAGTTTTTATATTCATCTGCATATTTCGTGCAATTTCCAATGCATCTTTTTGTAAAAAAGTGAATTTCACTACTTTTTGAGGATCTGGAACTTTCTTAAAACGACGCATATGAGCTTCTGCCTTTTTAATAATTGTTTCCAATTGTTCATCATGCCATTTTTTATCCTCTAGTATCTCTTCTTCTGACATTTGCGCTTTTTCTTCATTAATTTCTCTTTGCATTTCTTCCAATTCATGCTGTGCAATATCATAATATTTCTTTTCAATCACCATAATCTCTCAACTCCATAAAAAAAGAAACAGTCAACATTTTCGTTACAACTGTTTCCTTTATTTTTGAAGTCCCCGGAGCATTTGTATCACTACATTCTGTTCTTTTTCATCAAGATTATTCCAAATATTCAGAACCTCTTGTTGTGATTCTGATAAGCTTACTGGAACATCCATTCCGGCAAAGAATTGTGCCATTGTTACTCCCAGTGCATCACATATCTTTTCTACAGTAGGCATAGTTGGTAAACTTTCTTTAGCAATAATTTTTCCAATCGAAGATTGAGATATACCAGTCAATTGTGACAGCCGATATTTACTCATATCACGTTTTTTACATAAAGCTATAATATTGTCCGCAATATAATCCTCTGTACGCAAGTAAATACACCTCTTTCCGATAGTAGTTACCTTAATTGTAACTAGAAATCCGCAAAATTATTAGAGATGTATCTTACAAGTATTTACTAAGGGAAACAGTAGTATTAAAACAAAAAAATAGAACTATATAAAGTTGTATTCCATTAATGTCAGCTTATTATCTAAATGCTCATATTCTCTTTGTATTTCTTCAATTTTATCATATAGTTTCAGCACTGTCGAACCCTTTATCATTTTATTCTCTTGGCACATCTGCCGGAATTTTTCTTTGTACTCCCGCAGTACTCTTCCTTTTTCCTCTAATTCCTCCAGTGTTTTGATTTCCTCTTTATCTGCCATGTATTTTCCTCCCAGACATAATTTTTAATACATAAATGATAACCCTTTTTTCGCTGTTGTTCAATTACAACTTATCGCCTTTTTCTCCCATCAATCGACAATCTTCTTTTTGCTATATACATATGATATACTTCTCTTTATACAATCAATTGCTGTTGTATAGCTCACCATTTTTTCTATCTACAACACAAAAAAGTCAAGTTGTGATGGAAAGGAGGTGAGGACATGGAAATAAATTATGCACTTATTGGCAAACGTATAAGAGAAACCCGCAAACAACGAGGATTATCTGCCGAGGAGCTGGCTGAAATTGCTGATCTTTCTACTGTTTATATAAGCTATATTGAAAATGCCAAGCGTAAACCCAGTTTAGAATCTTTAATCAAAATTAGCAACGCACTTGAAATTACTATTGATGAATTACTCTATGGGAACTTGTTATACAATCCTACGGAATATCAAACTGACATTGATTTATTAATGGCAGATTGTACCAGCACTGAAAAACGTTACATATTCGAGGTTCTTTCAGCCATAAAAAACATTTTACGAATCAATGATTGGCATCTATCCTCAAAACACAATTACGATGCTGATAACCCGAATGATTATTAAATCATTCAATAACAATCAAATATCTATTTCTACATAAACCATCCGTTAATCACTTAACCGATGGTTTATGTCTTTTTCAATCCAAAAATTCTATGATAGTTATATCAACTATAAAGGATGTCGCTATTGATGAAAGAAAGTGAAGAACGAAGCAGTAATATTGATGAACAGAAAGCCAGAATCCGGCAAAGATACAAAGGTATTGATCCAGAAGAACTGGAAGTAATTCCGGCACTTCCACCAGAGGATATTTTTAAAACAGAAAAAAAACTACGAGTAGCTGTATATGCAAGGGTATCTACGGATGATCCACGCCAAACATCCTCATATGAATTACAGAAAAATCATTATCAGGATGTAGTAAATAAAAATCCGAATTGGATGCTTGTAGAAATATATGCCGACGAAGGCATTTCCGGCACTTCGCTTCAACATAGAGATGCATTCAAAAAAATGATTAAAGATTGTGAAGGCGGAAAAATTGATTTAATCATAACAAAAAGTGTATCCCGATTTGCAAGAAACGTTGTTGACTGTATCCGATATGTACGAGAGCTTTCTTCACTCCGTCCACCCGTCGGTGTATTTTTTGAAACAGAGCATTTAAATACTCTTGATCCCAAAAGCGAAATGATTCTGTCATTCATGTCAACACTTGCGCAGGAAGAAAGTCATACCAAAAGTGAAATTATGAATTCTTCCATTGAAATGCGTTTTCGTCGGGGAATATTCCTTACACCTCCTCTGCTCGGATATGACCAAGACGAAAATGGAGATCTTGTAATCAATCCACATGAAGCTAAAACTGTGCAGCTTATTTTTTATATGTATCTTAATGGAAGCAGTACTCAACAAATTGCTGATTCTTTGACAGAACTCGGTTGTAAAACAAAAAAGAATAATGATGTCTGGTCATCCAGTACCATACTACAAATCCTTCAAAATGAACGCCATTGTGGGGATGTTCTGGCGAGAAAAACATGGACTCCGAATTATCTTGACCATAAATCAAGGAAAAACAATCAAGACCGTAATCAATACAGAAAAGTCGGACATCATGAAGCTATTATCTCCCGAGATGATTTCATAGCTGTTCAAAAATTAATTACAAATGCGAAATATGGAAATAAAGAGATTTTACCAGAATTACATGTGATACAAGAAGGCTCTCTAAGTGGATTTATAAGCATTAATCCAAGATGGTCTGGATTTAAATCCAGAGACTACTTTGAAGCATCTCAAAGCGTCCTTAAACCGGCAAATATAAATGCACCTGATACAATTACTGCTTCCGCCGGTTCCTTCGATTTAAGAGACTATGAAGTTGCTAGAGGACAATTTTTCTCCTCGGTTGGTCGGATTTCTGTTTCTTTTTCATATAAACAGATCTCTTTTAACAAAGATGCTATACGGAAATTTCCAAACATAAAATTTGTCGAAATGCTAATACACCCGAGCTCAAAACTACTTGCTATTCGACCATGTTCCTCTGAAACAAAAAATAAAGTGCAGTGGTCACGTCTCAAAGATGGTCAACTTATTCCAAAACCAATTTCCGGTGCTGCATTTTTGCCAACATTATACGAGATATTTAAGTGGGACAAAAAATGCAAATATAGAATATTAGGAGTTGCTCACCAAAAAGACAATGAAAATGTCCTTATTTTCAACATGGACGATACAGAAATACGAATCCCGACAAGTACCAACGACGTATCCGCCCCCAATAACAACACGCCTGATACAATATCTGATTCTAAGAGTGTGTTAGCTTATCCTGCCGACTGGATGAATAGCTTCGGTAATAATTACTATACTCAGTCTCAAGCGCCAGAATTAACAGAATTTACAGTGGACAAAAACTGGCAAACTGCTTCAGAAAGTAAACCTTATAAAGAACCCGAGCTACAAACCACTCCCAAAGAAACCATTATACAAAATATAAAGAATATTATTACAGAAATTAAAGGAGACACCCAATGAGCGAGCAACCTATAAATCAATGGAATATGACTACAGAACCTTCTGATATGATGAAAATCAACACACCTATGCCAATAACAGTCGCACCCAGCCCCTCAAATCAAATGGAAGTCATTGACGATGATTCTTTCAGCTATGACGGTTATCAAGTTGTACGTGGTGAATTCTTCGCTCATATTTACGAACCTTCGTTTACGTTTAATAACTACAAGGTATCTGTAAATACCGCCTGCATAAAAAAGCTACCCGATGTCGAATATGTGCAAATATTAGTCAATCCCATTGAAAAAAAACTGGCTGTCCGTCCCTGTCGAGAAGAAGAAAAAGACTCTTTTCGTTGGTGTTCCTCTGGAAAAAAGCGTTCGCCAAAACAAATCACCTGTCGAATTTTCTTTGCTAAAGTGATATCTCTCATGGATTGGAATCCTAATTATCGGTACAAGATTCTCGGCAAATTAATTCGTTCTGGCAATGAAATACTGTTCATTTTCGATTTAACTTCACCTGAAATATTTCCTCGTACACTAAAAGACAATGGAACTGTAACCACTGCTAGGACACCTTCTTATCCTGAAGAATGGAAGAATCAATTCGGTATTCCAGTGGAAGAACATCAGAAATCAATGCAAGTCAATATATTTGAAGGCTACGCAGTATTTGACATACAAGAAAAGAAGAAGGCAACTGATAAATCCATAGAAAAAGCAAAAGAACCATCAACAGCAGAAAGTGAGGAAAAATCCTATGAACAACAAACACTCTTCCCATCCACTAATATGTATTGACTTTAAAAAGAATCGTATACGAATCCACCGCAATACACTCCGTCAAATTGGTAACCCAGAATATATTCAACTTCTTGTTAATCCTGATCAAAAAATGATAGGTATAAAGGCTAGTTGTGCAGAGGATAAATTGGCACATAAAGTTAAGGATTATTTTGTCATCAATGGTAACAGTTATGAATTGTACAGCCGAGAATTACTATATTCACTTTCCCAGCTTAACCTTTCTTGGGAGAAATTTAACATTTTTCGTTTAGAAGGCAATATTTACCCAGATAAGAAAATAGCTCTATTTTCCATGGATAACATCATCACAAAACTGCCACAAACAGAATTCAAATCAGAAATAATGGGAGATGAGTATGCGCAATTATAGTATATATACATTAAAAACAAAACTAGAATTCACCAATTTGTATCAATATCTCAGTGAAAAAGATTATAAACAACTTGAGCAACAGATATTATGTCATTCCTATCACACCCCCATCTGCACATGGAATGGTATTGTCATTAATGGTATAGAAGCATATGAATTATTTCGTAAACACAGTATTCCTTTCCGAATAAAAAGACTCCATTTTTCCAGTAAAGAAGATGTAATTTCATGGATATGTACTGACCAACTTAAACGAGAGGATTTAACCAATATCAATAAAAAATACCTGATTGGGAAAAAATATGATGCTGAAAAAATTTTAGTTTCAAGACAACTTTCATCTACGAATATATCTCATATTTCCGGTGCAAGCATCGCAGCAAAAAAAATATCCGAAGAATGTAATGTAGCAATGGCTACCGTTTACAAATATTCTGCTTACAGTAGTGCACTAGATATAATTGATGAAAAAGTTCCGGATCTTGTCAAACGAGTTCGTTCTGGTCAGCTTTGGATTTCCCAAGCTAATATTATTGAACTTTCAGGATTATCAAAAGAGCAGCTTTTAAGTCTAAATAACTACCTTCTTGCCGAAAAGATAGAACATCTCAGTTATCATGATATGAAAAGGGAATTACTGTGGAATAATTACGCCAAACCGATATTAAAGAAAGAATCTTCCGTTTCTATTCCATCTATACGCAATCTGCCACAATTTGATCCAGATGCGGAAATTGCAAGTCTTACGTTGACGATTCCCTCATGGAACAGTTCTATCGAAAGAGTATTAAAAGTTTCAGATTTTAAAATTGCATCTGATACAGCAAAATATAAGCTTAAATATCAGCTTATGTGCCTAATATCAACCACAAATAATATTTTGAAAAAATTGGAGGAAATATAATTATGGATGGAAATACCGAAGATTTACAAAAGTTTGTTCCCCAAGTGCATTTTGAGCAAATACCTATTAAAAATTTATGTTCAAATCAAGATTACCAACGTAATCTTTCTATCAAACACGTTCAGCGTGCTGCAGCTAATTTTGACCTTTATCAGATAAACCCTGTAAAAGTAAGTAGACGTGATGGGATAAATTATGTGTTCAACGGACAACACACTATAGAAATTGTCGCTCTCGTCTCTGGATCAAGAGAAACTCCTGTCTGGTGCATGGTTTATGATGATCTTGTTTACACTCAAGAAGCAGATATTTTTGCAAATCAGATGAAATATGTCAAATCGTTACTACCTTATGAAATATTCATGGCTAATATTGAAGCTGGTAATGATAGAGAACTTATTATTCGTGACCTTGTTGAATCATATGATCTCTCTATTACTTCTTCCTCTCGCCCCGGAGGTATATGTGCTGTATCCACTTTAATTAATATCTATGAAAAATATGGTTTTCACACTCTTGATCGTGTTTTACGCCTTTGCGTTGCCACATGGGAAGGCGCGCCTATGTCCTTTAGCTCCAATATGCTTAATGCTATTGCCCGTCTGGATAATGCTTATGGAGAAACAATGAAAGATGACACATTTAAAGAAAAAGTAGGACGTGTCTCTGTCAGAGAAATCAGTCGTACTGCCAGAGAACGTCGTGCCGGTTCATTAGGGTTTGCAGAAGCTCTTTTACTAGAATACAATAAAAAATCCAAGTATTCACTTCCTTTTGAGAAATTATACACTCATAAAACACCCAAAAAAAGAGAACAATCAACTGAAGATGAATCCGGTCAAAGTTCCACTCCAGAAGGTCAGTTAGATTTATTTTCTACGGATCAGGACAACACTCAGGCTCTGCCAAACGAATAGCGCAGAGCCTTCAGCCTTCGTTCTATCCATACTTTCAAAAGAATACCCTACTCTAAGACTCCCTTTCATGCAAGCACTATTTTATCTTATTCCAAATTCATCATCCGCTCCATCCGCCACCTTATATATGAATATCCATTCCAAATATTTGCTTTTACCGGATACTCTTTCCTGTAAACAAATACAGTGTGATATTTAACAAAATGCATTCTACACCAGTTATGTATATCCTTCATATATATGTTATTTATACCGTTCACCCACTGTTCTAAAAACCATATGTCTTTATCTGACAATAACTCCATTATGAACAGTACATTATAATATTGAATGACACCTACTCTCTTCCTTTCCTCTATTAACCTTTTACACAATAACCTATACTTAATGTTCATATCGTTCCTATGCCTTCCCTCTAATCTATATTTTCCATCCTTATATACGTTATATATATAATTGTTATATAGTACATATAACATCTTAAAGAAAATCTGAACTTCACTTAACCCTTCAAGTCTTGCCGCCTCGATAATATCATGTGGGAAAGAACGGGCTGCCTGTCTAAACAACATGATCATAAATGGAGTAGAAATCGATGGAAGTGCAAGTGCGATCCATGTATTGACCAGTCCCCACGAAGTAAACATCTTAAACAGTGGAATCATAATCGCTACAAATGGAAGCATCATTGCAAGAAGCAAAATGCTCATCAAAATATCTTTTCCTTTGTCGTGGTAAATCTCAAATCCATATCCGGCAATTGAACATACAAGCAATGCTACAAATGTAATAATGATTGCATTTCTAAATGAGTTAAACATTGCAAGTCCAAGGTTCTGCATACCTACCAGTGTCTTGAAATTTTCTACCAGATAAGTACCCGGATAAAGTCGCCCTCTTACGACATCGATACTTGTATTTGTCGCTCCACAAAGCATGTAATACAGCGGAAATGCAGATAAGAAGCTTGCAATAATTAAAACTGCATAGGAAATAATTGATTTCATCTTAGTCACGTTTATCACCTACTTTCATCTGAATTGCAGACAGAATTGCTACCATTATAAGAATACATACAGACAATGCTGCTGCATAATTAAATTTCGGTGTCTCCACAAAGGAAATATTGTAGATATAATGCGCCAGTGTCATTGTTGACTTACCAGGACCTCCGGCAGTCAAGTTCATAGACTCGTCAAACAACTGCAATGTTCCTGAAGTTGACATAATTGCTGTCATAAGGATTGTCGGCTTCAAAAGTGGAATCGTAATCTTTATAAACTGCTTAAATGGTGTTGCTCCGTCGATATAGCTTGCCTCATATACGGAATAATCAATATTCTGTAATCCTGCAAGATAAAATACCATGTTATAACCTGTCCATCTCCAGATTAAGGCTATAATAATTACCCATCGTGCCGGCCATGTGCTCTGGAACCAGTCAACAGAAGATAACCCAATTGCTGTAAGCACTCGATTCACAACTCCATCCGGAGCAAACAAAGACTTAAATATCATAGAATAAGATACAAGTGATGTTGCACAAGGAAGGAAAATCAATGTACGGAAAATACCTTTTCCTTTAATTTTCGGGCTATTCAAAAGCTGCGCCAGGATCAGAGCCAAAACAAGCATGATCGGAACCTGGATTACAAAATAAAAGATTGTATTAAACAAGCATTGTTGAAATGTTTTATCCTGAAAAACTCTGGCGTAATTTGATACTCCAGTAAACACTCCCCCCGTTTTTCTAAAAGAAAGCAGGATTGCCTGTGCCATTGGATAAAAACAAAATACAAATATTAAAAGTGCTGCCGGAAGCAGAAACGCCCATCCGGTAAGATTATACTTTTTTTCTAAAGTTAATTTTGTTTTCTTTTTTTCCATATTTTTCTCCTAAAACAGAACCGGGAACGCAATACTGCACTCCCGGCACATTCTGTTTTTAATCGTTGATGATTACTCACCAATATTAAATTCTACTGTATCCTGAGCGTTCTTGATTTCGCTGTCAATGTCAGCGCCATTCTGAACAACATTTGTGATTGCATCTGTTAATGCACTTCTAACATCTGAGTAGTATGCACCATAATCGATTCCCGGAACCTTTCCGGCAAACTCTACTATATCTTTGTATACAGCCTGTCCAGCATAGAAATCAGATGTCTCATTGTAAACTTCAGACTTTGCTGCCGGTAAGTAACTTGCGATTGCTCCGGCGTTTGGAAGAAGGTCGTCATACAACTCTACACTTTCGCCAAATGTTGTCTTAAGGAAGTCATATGCAAGATCTGTGTTTTTGCAGTTAGAAGATACTGCCCAGCTTGCTCCACCACAGTTTGCGTAGTTTGTAGCACCATCAACATCATCAAGTTTAGGCATGTTTACGATTGCCCATTTTCCAGCCTGATCTTCAGCTGCCTGGATAGAAGACATAATCCAGCATCCCTGGATAACACCAGCTGCTGTTCCCTTGTTCATAGAAGCGATATACTGATCCCAGTCAGTGTAATCAACCATGATTCCTTCGTCGATGAGCTGTTTGTATGTCTCGATTGCTTTCTTAAGAGCTTTGTTATTAACTAAGTCAACTTTTCCGTCTACCATCGGAGAAGCACCTGCTGACTGAAGCATCTCGATAATAATTTCAGATCCGCCTGAGCTTGTAAGCATTGGAACATTGTTTGTTTCAACAACTTTTTTAGCTTTTGTCATAAAATCTGACCATGTTGTATCTTTGAAATCATCTACTGTAAATCCGGCTGCCTCAACCATGTCTTTACGGATTGCCATGATTGTAGCACCATTATCAAATGGAACACCATAGTTCTTTCCATCTACAGTAGAATCAGCCAATTTACCTGCTGAAAACTCTTTGAAATCAATTCCTGAGTCTGTTAACTCTGTAAAGATTCCAGGATAGTTTGCAACGTTTTTGTGGAATGAATAATCCTGCATCAGGAAAATGTCTGGCAATGTGCTGTAATCATCAGCCTCAGCTGCTGTGATCAATGCAGTCTCGATATCTGAATATACTTTTTCCTGAATATCCAGTTTGAAATCCGGGTGATCTTTCTGATAGATTGCCTCCGCCTGTTTCATAGCGTACACATTAAAGTTTGGATCCCAGCACCATACGCTAAGTGTTTCTTCCTGTGATGCATCATTTTTTGCATCTTTGTTGTCGTCAGCCTTACTTCCGCATCCTGCAAGTACAGATACTGACATTGCTGCTACTAAAAGCACGCTCAATACTTTCTTTTTCATACCTTTTTTCCTCCTTATACATGAAAAGTACTGCTTTATAAAATATGAAATGCATACCCTGCCTTTCATAAGTTATCTTTATTCAACATCGTCTACCCAACGCATCTCACCTGGCTCTAAGTCCAGTTCATACACACATTTTCCATTGATATATACATCTGTGTGCTGCGCTTCTGATGAGTTATTAATAACTGCAATCTTTTTGCTTTTTGGGAATACAGTTACTTCTGTATCAACATTTGTTACATAGTAACGCTTCATCTCTTTTTCCATACCTGCTGCATAGTAAATGGCACGGAGAAGAATTCTGCAGTTCTGTGGAGAATATGGAAGACCTGCAAAGTATACACTGTGTCCTTTACCATATTCATTAACAACCAGCTGGCTGTATTCTCCATCCATTGCAAGGATTTGATAGTTTTTACCCTGTGCATAGATGCGGCTTGTTCCCTCACCGAAATCTACCTCACCATCAATATCTTCTAAGATAAAGTGATTTGCATCCATCTCATTATATTTATCTGTATTGAGAGAGAAACACATCTCACGATCCACACCAAGTACATCAGATAACTGGAAGAATCTTCCCTGATGCTGATAAGCTGTCGGCTCACCAACTCCGATGAATCCGCCTCCTTCATCAACAAAACGACGAATACTTGTTACAACAGCTTCATCAATCCAGTTTTCCGCTCCACTAAATGCTGTATATGCATCACCTACATTAATGATTACCCCTATATCCTCCGGGATACCATTTTTCACATCATCAAAGGAAATAAATTCAACTTCGAACGGCATTCCGCTTAAACACTCCAACACGCCTTCGGCTGAATAAGTCTCTCTATGCCAGATTGCATGATGTACCTGGTTGGACATCCATTTTCTCTGGCCACCCCAACAGTTGAGGATTGCAACCTTAAATGGTGCTACATAGGAAGGTGTTCCCTGCATATTTTCATGAATCTGACGGAATTCTGTAACAACATTCTGAATCTCATCAATAAATCCAGGCCAGTTGCTTGCGAGCTTTAAGTATCCGCCATATCCGATTCTGTCTAATGGTGAACGAAGAAGTGCTCGTCTTGCTTTTCTCCAGTTATCTCTTGCTTCCCCGATTGGGTCTCCGCCTTCGCAGAATACATCCGGGAAGAAATATGGTAAAAGACGTCCTTCTGTATAATCAACTCCCTTGATATCAGAAATCATACGGAGTGTCACACCACTTCCAACAGAACCTACAACCGCATCCAATCCGATTCCTGCAAAATATTTTCCGTAAGGTTCTGTTCCAATCCAATGATCTCCAAGGAACATCATTGCTTCCTTTCCATAAGAATGCACGATATCAACCATTTCTTTAGCAAGTGCACAAACTTCTATCTGCTGGAATTCGATAAAATCTCGGAATTGTTTGCTCGGCACACGGAACATACTATTGTGATATCCCTGATCTACGATATATTCCGGACGGAATTTATATCCTGCCCATTTCTCAAACTTCTCTAAAATATATGGACTTACGCTTGCGCTGTATCCAAACCACTCAACATACTTCTCTCTCTTCTGATCATCAAAAGTTAATGTAAATTGATGGAAAAATGTTGTAAATCGTACTACATCTATCTCTGGGTTCTCTTCACACCATCTTTTCAATTTCTCCTTTACATACTTCTGTGTTTTTGGCTGTCTCACATCATATGTTAACTGGTGAGGTGTATCTTGCCAATCATTTGTAATAAAGTTATACATATGTACCGGATCCCAGATAAGGAATGCCAGAAAACTTACTGTATATTCATGATATGGCTTTGTCTGAATCTCAACCTCTCCCGAAGATTCATCAAATTCCCATTTATCTGTAGGAACAATTTCACCTGTTGTTCGATCGATCACTTCCCACCAGCGTTTTGGATCATCTAAAGTATTCACCTTAAGCTGCTCTGTATGGAATCCTTCCATTAATCGGATGCGAAGTGTTTCGCCTCTTGCCGTTACACGATTACTGATCAAATATTCCTGCTGAATCTCTTCCGGATTCGCACTCGCCCACTCATTATCTTTTCTTGTTGTATAATAAGTTGCATATTTCTTAACTGGTTCTGATAAAAGTGCTTCCGGCATCTCTGTTCCGTCACAGTCTCTTAAAGCATCCGCTCCCAAGAGATTTTTTAATCGTATTGTTTCATCAATGACATCTGCATCCGTCGGCAGCGTCAGTCTTCCTGTCATCAATATGCTTCCCTCCAAATAACTTATATATTGTTTTTCATTTGATAGCTAAAGTATACCGATTCCCCAAATTGATATCAATTTCTTTATTGCTCGATTTGTTATATTTTTTGCTATTTCTCCACTAAAATACTGTTTTTTCTTGTTTATTTATGTATAATATGTTTAACAAGCTGTTTCATCTCAATAATTTTTCGTCTTTTTTACAAATTTATTTTAAGATTATTGCTTTTTTTATATATGATATATAAAATTTGTTCAATCCAAAAATTTACGTAACGGCTATAATGAAGAGGTATTTATCTATGAGCAACGAATTTATTAATCTCGGTTCTACGAAGAACCATGAAGATTTTCAGCTTCGCTATATTTCTTTTTCAAAGTACGAAGGTGATTGGCAGTCCTTGCCACATACCCATCAATTTTCAGAACTTTTCTATGTTCTCCATGGAGAGGGTGTTTTCTATATAGAAAATGAAAAAATCTCTGTGAAAACGGATGATTTAATGATTATTAATCCTAATGTAGAACACACAGAGAGGACCCTTCCTAACAATCCTATGGAATATATTGTATTCGGTGTCGAAGGTCTTGCTTTTTCCTTTACAGATTCAGAGCAAGAAACACCAAAAGGGTATAGCTTCTATAGTTATGGTTCTGATAAGAATCAGTTTATAAATTTTGCTCAATTGATGATGCATGAATTTGAAAATAAAAAACAGGGATTTGAAAAGGTATGTCATGGATTGTTGCAGGTTCTTTTAGTATATATTTCCAGGAAACAGAATCTCTCCGTTATTTCAGATTCATCTTTCCATCTTTCAAAGGAATGTGCACTTGCCAAACGATACATTGATATAAATTACTCCCAAAACATCACTTTAGACTCTTTGGCTGAAATTACACATATCAATAAGTTTTATTTAGCCCATTCTTTTACTGAGTGTATCGGTCAATCACCCATCAACTACTTGGCAAATAGGAGAATCGAAGCGTGCAAAGAACTTTTAACGACATCTGATCTGTCTGTAACGCAGATTGCTTCCAGTGCCGGATTTTCTTCCCAGTCCTATTTTTCACAGCTTTTTAATAAGAAGGTAGGGATGTCACCACGACAATATCGGAAATTGTATTCAAATAAAGGAAATAATAAATAAAGGGTGGCTTTTCATTCGCCACCCTTTTAATTTTCCCCACCAAATTGGTGTATTTTTTTGATTTTATTTGTACTCCGGATTTGTATGATTAGATAAATGCAATACTCTGTCTTTAATCTCCTGTGTACGTCCCTGATTCCAGAACTGTGTTCCGATATATCCACATGTTCTGCGGGCTACCGACATCTTTGACTGGTCACGATTTCCGCAGTTTGGGCATTCCCACACCAGTTTACCGGAATCTTCCTCTATAATCTTAATCTCTCCGTCATATCCGCAACATTCACAATAATCACTCTTTGTATTCAACTCTGCATACATGATGTTTTCATAAATAAACTTCATAACAGCTAATACTGCCGGAATGTTGTTCTGCATATTCGGAACTTCCACATAGCTGATTGCACCACCCGGTGAAAGCTTCTGGAATTCAGCTTCAAATTTCAATTTACTAAATGCATCAATCTCTTCTGAAACATGCACATGATAACTATTTGTAATATAATTCTTATCTGTAACTCCCGGAATAATTCCAAAACGCTTCTGCAAGCATTTTGAGAATTTATAAGTTGTAGACTCCATCGGAGTTCCGTAAATAGAATAACTAATATGCTCAGCCGCTTTCCATTCATTACATTTATCATTCAAATGCTGCATAACTTTAAGTGCAAATGGTTTTGCTTCCGGATCTGTATGTGATTTACCATACATTCTCATACACATCTCATAAAGTCCTGCGTATCCAAGAGAAATCGTTGAATATCCATCATATAATAATTTATCGATTGTCTCTCCTTTTTTCAATCGTGCGAGTGCACCATTCTGCCACAAGATCGGAGCGACATCAGAAATTGTCCCCTTCAAACGCTCATGTCTGCAGCGAAGTGCTCTATGACATAATTCAAGACGTTCGTCCAGAATCTTCCAGAATTCATCCATATCTCCGTTTGAAGAACATGCTACATCTACAAGGTTGATGGTAACAACTCCCTGATTAAATCGTCCATAAAACTTATGCGAACCGTCTGCATTGAGCTGGCTATCTTCAACCGTAAGGAATGAACGGCATCCCATACATGGATAAACTTCACCTTTTTTCAGTTCCTTCATAATCTTTGCGGAAATATAATCCGGAACCATTCTCTTTGCTGTACACTGTGCAGCTAACTCCGTTAAGTGCCAGTATTTTGAATCTTCTGTAATATTATCTTCATCCAGCACGTAAATCAGTTTTGGGAACGCCGGTGTAATCCATACACCTTTCTCGTTCTTTACGCCTTGCATTCTCTGGATCAATACCTCTTCAATAATAGTAGCCAGATCATCTCTTGTCTTACCTTCCGGTACTTCATCCAGATACATAAACATCGTTACAAATGGTGCCTGGCCATTACATGTCATCAATGTAATAAGCTGATACTGGATTGTCTGAATACCGCTTCTTACTTCATCACGAAGTCGGCGCTCTGTCACTTTATCAATAATTGTCTCATCTAATACTTCGCCACATTCTTTACGCTCTGCAATAACATTTGCACGGATTTTCTTTCGGCTAATGTCAACAAACGGCGCCAAATGTGCCAGTGTGAATGACTGTCCACCATACTGGTTACTTGCAACCTGTGCAACAATCTGTGTTGTCACGTTACAAGCTGTAAAAAAGCTGTGTGGTTTCTCAATCATAGTTTCACTGATCACTGTACCATTCTGAAGCATATCTTCCAGGTTGATCAAATCACAGTTGTGTTCTCTCTGCGCAAAATAATCTGTATCATGGAAATGGATAATCCCCTGCTCATGTGCCTGCACAATTTCTTCCGGCAGTAATACACGTCTTGAAAGATCCTTGCTGACCTCTCCCGCCATATAATCTCTCTGTGTTGAGTTGATTACCGGATTCTTGTTAGAATTTTCCTGTTTAACTTCTTCGTTGATATGATCCAACAATGCAAGAATGCCGTTATCTGTTGTGTTGGACTTTCTCTTCATCTCACGTTTATAACGATAGCGCACATACTTCTGTGCCACTTCATATCCTCGCATCTCCATGATGCCGGTCTCAACAAGATCTTGAATATCCTCTACATTCACTGCATGTGTAGATTCTTCTACTTCTTTTGCAATCTTATCTGCAATTGCTGAAATCTGGAAGATGTTAATCTGATGGAGATTATCAACTTCTTCATTCGCCTTTTCAATTGCATGTGTAATCTTGGAAATGTCGAAAGATACCTCTTTTCCATTCCTTTTTATTACTTTTGTCTTTACTTCTGGGCTCATCACAATCTCCTCCTGTTACTATATATTCCGTTCTATACTTTTTTCATACACTATATCTTGTGTGAAGTGTCTGAATCTATCATACATCATCTTGCCCAGAAAAGGAAGTACAAATTTAAGCCTTTTCTTCTCTCGTTTTCAGACAATTTCATTTTTTGGCTCAACCAGTAGGGTTTGAGCTACTTTATTTTTACCAGATATCAATTGTATTTTTTTTATACGTGATAATTGCTTGACAGCATATTCTCGTCGCATCGCTTCTTCTTTTGTATCAAAAGTCTCATAATATACCAATTCTACAGGACATCTGCTTTTTGTATACTTTGCCCCTTTTCCCGCATTATGATCCTTTATCCGTTTTTCCAGATTGTTCGTCCATCCGGTATAAAAACTGCCGTCTTTACATTTCAAAATATAAGTATAGTTCATATTTCTTTTTTCCCTTTAAATGCCGGGAACAGCTTCTGCTCCCGGCATTCTTTCTTTGCGCACTAGAGAGTATTCTACACCATACATTGTTTATAATGCAAGTCCAAGTCTGAGTTTTATTAAATCTGCACAAAAAGACGCAGACATTACTGTCTGCGTCTCATCTGAACTCCCCGAGTTGGGTTCGAACCAACGACCCTTCGGTTAACAGCCGAATGCTCTGCCGCTGAGCTATCGAGGAATACCTATATTCAATTTATCCCAGTATCAATTGATACTGGGATAAGTGGAGAATACGAGATTCGAACTCGTGACCTCCTGCTTGCAAGGCAGGCGCTCTCCCAACTGAGCTAATCCCCCATAACATTGTTTTGTCCTACAACTTCTATAGGATAACATAATCCTATAAAAGTTGTCAAGACAATTTTTTTAAAATGACAGTAATTTTGTTAATAATGGATTCATCTGATACAATCCCATCAGAACCGGACTTTTCTCTATCAACTCAAAACATTGTTTACCCACATCTGTTGAATAGATCAGTGTCAGCACAAGAAACAGAAGCCAAACAATCACCAGAGCGACACCCAGTCCCAGCACTCCGCCTCCGCAATGATTCAGAAAGCCCAGCATCGGCAGCTCGCCTATAATGTCCACCGCCACCATCAGTGCCCGCACGATCACAAATGTCAATACAAATGTAACCAAGAATGATAGTATCTTTATCACCATTCTTGAGATATACTCTGCAACATAATTTGGGAATTTAGACACACCCAGTTCATCATAAATTTCCGAATTATTATTTTCCAACAAAGCAGTCTTTAAGAACGATGGCAAATTTGATTTTTCAATCAGGCTGATTTGTTGGTCCTTCGGAATTTCTCCAATAACATTCAAAATATCATCTGTTGTGATCCCGATTCTCTTCCAGTCCTCATTTGCAATATTTTGCAATGTATCATCATCAATATTTGCAAATGGTGTCCCTGTCAAATCCTTTCCCTCGAAAATAGAACCCGACACCTCCGGCATAAACGATTCTACACACTTCTTTTCTATCATTTCATCTATCGGAGTATATTTTGCCAATGCATCTGCCACATATGGGGATAAATACATCATAATCACAATTGTAAGAACCGATGACAATAATGATAATCCAATTTTAAAAAATCCTCTTATATATCCCACTGCAATGCACAGTAAAAATATTACCCCTACAATAATCAACAACCAGTTATCCATATTTTTCTCCTATCGTACCAGATAAACCACACGCAATTCATTTGTCCCCATCACCCAGTATTTATTAATTCCATTTGCCGGAATGACTGATAAAATATTCATTCCCAAATCCTTATTAACCCTCTCTACACCTGTCTTTGTGATAACACA
This sequence comes from Ruminococcus sp. B05, assembly GCF_003628495.1. Taxonomy (NCBI): domain Bacteria; kingdom Bacillati; phylum Bacillota; class Clostridia; order Eubacteriales; family Oscillospiraceae; genus Ruminococcus; species Ruminococcus sp. B05. The sequence goes on from NZ_RBZR01000010.1 coordinate 33,592, forward strand.
GTATCTACTGCCTTCATACATAATAATCTCGCTTCCGGTCATGCTGACATTACTATATTCACCTTTTATGTCTTTACACATGATCTGCTTTCCTGCCTTGTTATACAAACACACTTCATAACCGGTTTTATCTTCTTTCAACAAAATGAAACCGATATATTTTGATGTGTGAAAGGTACTCTGGATTTCTTGCTTCAACGTAACTTCTTTCTTTTTCTTCGGAACATCCTTACCTGAATAGATTATAAAAGAATGATCGGAAACAACCACAAGATTGGATTTATCCATAAAATAAATTTCCGGCATAATCTCTTCATCATATTCTTTCTGACTGACGATATGATTTGTTTTATTCTTACCTTTTTCTCCGAAATTGTAACAAATCACTTTTGATTTGAGGCTTCCGCTTCCTGTATCCAGATAAGTCACTGCCAGCACTGTACCGTCTTCGGACATATCCAACGCTGTCGGATATCCGAGACTGCCTACCGAAACTTCATTTTCCACCAGAATATTACCAGAAGAATCATAAGTCACTATATACGGTGTATTCCCGTTCTTCAAAATTATGCTTATAACACCTTGATTTGAAATAGAAATCTTTTCAACCGGCAATGTCGTCTCAAATTCCCCTTTTAATCCTTTACGGTCAAAAATCTGAACTGAGTTTCCTCCGCAATCAGCAATTGCAAACACTTTTTTATTTACATCAATGATTGGATTTTTAAATTGTCCTGACTGAATCCACAACTCCTTGTTCTTATGATTTAGATATGTCACACCATTTCTGCTATAACGAACAATTCCATTATGAAATGCAACATATTGATTGTTATCTGACGATGTCTTCGTGTAAGATGCGGCTTTATAAACCTTTGAATATGCGTGTTCTGTTATAAGCATATAAGTTCCGGCCACTACCATAATAAGAAAAAAGAGAATTGTTGCATTTCTCTTTGCCCGGGCAGTCCGGTATTTTCTTGTCAAACGGTTTATTTCTTCCATTGACAATGGCCCCGCCGCCTTCAGTGTAGATTTTCTCTTTCGTGCCATATTATACTTACCTCTTAATATATTTTTCCAACGCTTACTAACGCTCATTATAGCATGAAGTTATGGCAATAGCAATTTTTGTCCGATATAAATCAGGTTACCGTCCTCAAGTCCATTCATTCTACAAATAGCATCTACATGTCCTACATCCCCATACATTTTCCGACTGATAATTGCCAGTGTATCGCCCTGCTCTACCACATAAATTCCATCTGAACCATTTACCTGTGTATCGCCTGACACCGTTTCTGTACTTTCTTCCCATGCTGTTTTTACTTCATTATTTTGATTTGGATTTTCTTTTGTTTCTTCTTTCTCTGTATCTTCAATATTTCCTGCTTGTCCCTGCTCACTATTATTCTGTTTTGTATCTGTCTTTTTCGCTTCTTCCTTCGCAGCTTCTCCTGTTACCGCAGTTACATTTCCGCTTGTTTCTGCCACCTCTTCACCGGCAGAATCTTCTATTCCTGCTCTTTCTCCAAGTGTAACCTGTGCTGCCTTCATTTTACCAAAGTTATTGATCATGACCGCCCCCATCACAACAACAAGAAGAATAAGACACGCACTTACTCCTTGCATGATACGATTTGTGTAAACTTTCTTTTTTCGTTCCCCCGTTTTGGTGTGCACAATATTTCGAAAATCCTTCGCTGCCTGATCTTCCACAGTTTCCGTGGGAGACATCCCATTTTTCTTTCTATTTGCAATCATATAATCCTGCATACAAGGATTTTTTTCATAATAGGTATAATGTCCTGCAATCTCCATAAGATCATTGAATTTATGCACATAATAAGCTTCCTCTTTTTCTGCCGCATCTTTCATGATAAATACTGTATTCTTTTTCGGAAATGATTTTTTATGTAAACGCAAAGTATTGTTTGATACTGTTAATTCTATATTGGCCTGCGTCACAAACCATCCCAGTAATTCTCCGTTTTCAAAAAATTCTTTACAATCTTCATAGGCTTGTTTCCAGGTTTCTTCATCTATCACAAACCCGGATTCATCTGTTTTAAGATCATGCATCTGAATTGCCCCATATATATAGACATATTCTTCTTCCTTTGTCTTTTGCATGTCTCCGACAAGAAATGCACCGATTGGTGTTTCTCCTGCTTTCTCGCATAGTTGGGTAAAAAAAGTATCTACATAATCTTCCACATATATTTTAGGTGTATCACTTACATTTCCGATCTGACGTACGTTTTTTGGTATCTGTCTTTCCATTTCTACTCACCTCTGCTATATTTTTTGCAGGTATACCAGCGCGCACTGTAATTTGGCATCCCGCAGATTGTCTAAAGAACAGGAATCCGTTCCACATTGAACACTCAAAAGAATAGCACCTTGGAAATGTATGATTTTATCATTTTCTGTCAGGAGAATTCGACAAATAAATAATGGGGTTACTTTATCTTGTCAGAAGTGCTATGATAATTTCAGAATTTGGAAATCTGGTGATTAAAATGAAATTAAAGAATAAATTATTAGATCAGCTTCACAAAGAAGCATTGTACGATCCTGTTGACTTAAAAAAGGAATGGGGTGAAGATTTTTACGAATGTATCAGAGATATTGCAGAACATCCTGTTGTCCTTCGCATGAAATTATACCCTCATCACGGACACACTAACTGTTATGAGCATTGCCTGCATGTAGCCTATTATAATTATGTGGTGTGCCGTTATTTTCATCTGGATGCCCGCTCTGCTGCCCGCGGCGGTATGCTCCACGATTTATTTTTGTATGACTGGCATACTCATGCCCAGAAGACCGGTGAACGTTTTCACGGAATCCACCATCCCAAACATGCCTATCGACATGCAAAAAAATTCTTCAACCTGAATCCGATTGAAGAAGATATCATTCTTGCCCACATGTGGCCGGTAACAGTTTTAAAAGTACCAAAAACAAAAGAAGGCTGGATCACCACTTTGACCGATAAATATTGCGGGGCTCTGGAGACCGGACAGGGACGGAGTTAGGCGGCTTTTTCTCATACGAAAAAGCCGCCTAACTCCGTCCCTGTTCGGTTCTTATCTTAGCAGAAAGCTTTCACTTTCTCATAAATTCCATCTGTATCCAAACCATATTTCTTAAGCAGTTCTAATGCCGGTCCGGATTCTCCAAACACGTCATTCACACCAATCTTCAGAACTTTTGTTGGAGCTTTCTCTGAAAGCACATCACATACTGCACTTCCAAGTCCGCCGATTACAGAATGTTCTTCAACTGTAACTACTTTACCTGTCTCTTTTGCTGCTGCAACGATTAAATCTTCGTCCAGAGGTTTGATTGTATGGATATTGATTACTTTCGCTTCAATTCCTTCTGCAGATAATCTTTCTGCCACTTCCAGACAATTTGCAACCGGCAGTCCGCTGGCTACGATTGTAAGGTCTTTTCCTTCACGAAGAACAACACCTTTACCCATCTCAAATTTGTAATCTTCTCTATCATTGATAACCGGCACCGCCAGACGGCCAAATCTCAAATAAACCGGTCCTTCATACTCATAAGCAGCTTTTACAGCAGCTCTTGCTTCTACATCATCAGATGGATTAAGAACAACCATTCCCGGAATTGAACGCATCAGTGCGATATCTTCGTTACACTGGTGAGTTGCTCCGTCCTCTCCTACAGAAATTCCTGCATGAGTTGCTCCGATCTTTACGTTTAAATGTGGATATGCAACAGAGTTACGAATCTGCTCAAATGCACGTCCGGCTGCAAACATTGCAAAAGAACTTGCAAATGGAACCTTTCCCGCTGCTGCCAGTCCTGCTGCTACACCTACCATATTGCCTTCTGCGATACCACAGTCAATATGTCTCTCTGGAAATTCTTTTTTGAACACACCAGTCTTTGTTGCTGCTGCCAGGTCGGCATCCAGAACAACTAAATTGTCATGTTCTTTACCAAGCTCAACTAAAGCATTACCATAACTATCTCTCGTTGCGATCTTCTTTACTTCTGACATAATGCTTCACCTGCTTTCTCTAAATCTTCCATTGCGATCTTATATTCTTCATCGTTTGGAGCTTTTCCATGCCAGCCTACTGCATTCTCCATGAAGGAAACACCTTTTCCTTTTGTTGTCTTTGCAATAATTGCTGTCGGCATTCCCTTTGTCTCTCTTGCTTCTTTCAAAGCTGCTGCAATCTCATCCATATCATTACCATTAATTGTAATTACATGGAAATTGAATGCTTCGAATTTCTTATCAATTGGATATGGAGAGTTTACCTCTTCAATTGTTCCGTCAATCTGTAAATTATTATTATCTACGATCACAACCAAGTTGTCCAGTTTACGGGAACCTGCGAGCATAGATGCCTCCCATACCTGTCCTTCCTGAATTTCACCATCTCCAAGAAGTGTATATACACGATAATCTTCATTAGACAATTTTGCAGCAAGTGCCATACCTACTGCGGCTGAAATTCCCTGTCCAAGTGAACCAGATGACATATCTACACCCGGGATATGTTTCATATCCGGATGTCCCTGCAGATAAGAACCTGTATGACGAAGTGTTTTCAAATCTTCTACAGGGAAATATCCTCTGTGTGCCAATGCAGAATACAATCCCGGTGCTGTGTGTCCTTTTGAAAGAACAAAACGGTCACGGTCTGCTTTCTTAGGTTCTTTTGGGTCAATGTTCATTTCTTCAAAATACAGATATGTAAAGATATCTGCTGCAGATAAAGATCCGCCCGGATGTCCGGCTTTTGCGCTATGTACAGCAGTCACGATTCCTTTACGGACTTCGTTGGCTGTTTTCATTAATTCTAATTTGTCCATGAGACTCCTCCTGATTTTTATGTTCATACATAACTGTATTATAATACAGCACAACTACAAACCGCAAGTCTCTTTATGAGACTTGTTCGACCTACTCACCAAATACTGCAATATAGTCTTTTTTGAATTTTTCAATTCCTGCATCTGTCAATGGATGATGTGTCATCTGCTCAATTACTGCATATGGTACTGTTGCAATATCAGCTCCTGCAAGAGCACAATCTGTTACATGGATTGGATTTCTTACACTTGCTGCAATGATCTCTGTCTCAATTCCTGCAACTGCAAACATCTCTGCGATCTCTGCGATTAAATCTGTTCCTCTTGTAGAAATATCATCCAGTCTTCCAAGGAATGGTGATACATATGTAGCACCAGCTCTTGCTGCAAGAAGTGCCTGGTTTGCAGAGAAGATCAATGTCACATTTGTCTTGATTCCCTCAGCTGTAAGAACTTTAACTGCTTTGAGTCCTTCTACTGTCATTGGAATCTTAACAACCATGTTTGGATGAATCTTTGCAATCTCACGTCCTTCTGCAATCATACCCTCTGCATCTGTTGTAGTAGCTTTTACCTCTCCACTGATCGGTCCGTCTACGATAGAAGCAATCTCAGCGATAACTTCTTCAAATACACGGCCTTCTTTAGCGATCAAAGATGGATTTGTTGTAACTCCACAGATTACTCCCATATCATTTGCTTTTTTAATATCCTCTACTTTTGCTGTGTCAATAAAAAATTTCATGTCTTGTTCCTCCTTAAAATACGACCTGTTCACGAGATAATTTTTGCAAATTTTTCATTTGCTCTCTTTACTTTCGATTATAGTCATGAAAAACAAAACGGTCAATAGGCCGGAAAATTATTAGTAATTTTCGTCTTTTTATAAATTAACTTTATTAATAAAATTCAATTTATTTCATTGTTTACCTGCTTGCTATTTTTTTGCTTCGCAGTTTCATCCCCATAATTAAACTAATAGGAACTTTATTTTTATATCAATACTTTCTACTTGTATTAATATTTATTAATATTTTTCTTTTTTGCATTAATTTTTGTTTTTTTACCCGGTGGATATGATGTCGTCCCCCTCGCCACAAGCTGAGGCTCATATTCCACATGATAAATACTGATCGGCTGGATTTCTCCGTATTTCTGATCAGCACTTTTTATCTTCTTCATTATAATATCACAGGCATCTCTGCCTTTATAAATGACAAAATGCTCTATCGTAGTTAAAGATAGTTTTCTCATTTTAGAAAACAGGGTATTGTCACATCCCATAACCGACATGTCATTTGGCACTTTGTACTTTTCGTCATAAAGTGCGTCCAAAATTCCAAATGCGATCATATCATTCAACCCTACGATTGCAGTCACATCTCCATGCTCCGCCAGTACTTCTTTTGTCAAATCATATCCAATACGATATTCCGAATCAATACCCGGTACATCCTGATCAATGGATTCATTTGCAGACTTGATAACAACGCCATTTGCCAACCCGGCTTCACTGAACTCTTTTAAAAATCCTTCCACCCGCTTTGAACGTTGTTTTTGCCGCACTGTGAGCGGCGGTGCGATGTATGCCACTTTCTTATGTCCCAAATCTAACAAATGTCTCGCCATGATCCTGCCCAGTTTTGAATTATCAAGCTCCACTGCATCAACTTCTAGTTTTTCATTCTGATTATTAATAATTGCAAATGGAATGGTTTTTGATAGTTCTTCTATCATTTCCAGATAACACCGGCTCGGATTACAAGTATAAATCACACCTCGTGGATTCAGAGACGATAACATTTTCAAATACTGTTCCTCCAGCACAAGACTTCGCTGTGTATTACAGACAAACAATCCATATCCTTGTTCCGTTGCGCGTGCTTCAATTCCCTGCAGCAACATCACATAATATGGATTGGTCAGATTTGGGCAAAATACTACCAGCAGTTTTTCTCTTCTGCTCTCCCTTTTACGCTTTCGTTTCGGAAGCTCATACCCAAGTTCTTCTGCTGAATGCTCCACTCTCTCTATTACCTCTCGAGAAAACGAGACATTATATTTCTTATTTAATACCATAGATACCGTTGCCTGCGATACTCCTGCATGTTTTGCCACATCTGAAGATGTTACTTTTTTTCCCAATTACTCTACCTCACAGCTCTGTTCTGCCATCCAGTGCTCTCAAAAGTGTCACTTCATCAATATATTCAAGATCACCGCCGACCGGAACGCCGCTGGCAATCCGGCTGACTTTGATTCCAACCGGCTTGATCAATTTACTAATGTACATTGCTGTTGTTTCACCTTCTAAGCTAGAGTTTGTCGCAATGATTACTTCATCAACATCCCCCTGAAGCCGAGCCATCAATTCTTTTAATTTAATATCTCCCGGTCCGATTCCAAGCATCGGTGAAATAGCTCCATGAAGCACGTGATACACACCATTATACTTTCCGGTTTTCTCATATGCTGCCAAATCTCTCGGACTTTCAACTACCATGATTGTCTTATGGTCTCGGTCTGGATTACTGCAGATTGGACATATCTCCCGATCTGTAAGAGTACAGCACTGTGCACAGTAGCGCACGTTGTTACGTGCATCTACCATGGTTTTTGCAAGATTCTCTACCTGCTCTTTCGGCATATTAATAATATGAAATGCCAATCTCTGTGCTGACTTTGCACCGATTCCCGGAAGTCTTGAAAACTCTTCGATCAACCGGCTGATCTGATTACTATAATATTCCATTAAAATAACCCCGGCATTCCGCCGCCAAGTCCACCTGTCAATTTAGACATTGCAGCACCTGATTCTTCATCAACTTTACGAAGTGCTTCATTCGTTGCTGCAACGATCAAATCTTCTAACATCTCAATGTCATCCGGATCCACTACTTCTTCAGACAGTTTCACTCTGACTACTTCTCTCTTACCAGACATTGTCACTTCTACAGCTGAGCCTCCAGCTGTTGCTGTAAATTCTTTTGTCTCCATTTCCTTTGCCTGCTCTTCCATCTGACGCTGCATCTTCTGAGCCTGCTTCATTAAATTTGCCATATTCCCCGGCATTCCGCCACCTGGGAAACCACCACGTTTTGCCATGATCAATCCTCCACTGTTATTTCCATGTTAATTACTTTTTCCATGTGTTTTTCTAAATCTACAAATGTATCTTCAAATCTTCGCCCATCATCTAACTGACGCACCTCAACTTCAACCTTTTTGCCGATTCTCTGCTCAATCACCGACTCGATTTCTTGCTTATGATCTTCCCTTTTCACACTTTCCGCTGCAATACTATCAGACAGAACAATCAATAACCGATTATCTCCTCCCAGACTTAATCTCGCCTGTTTCAGATAAATACTAGTCGGTGCAGATACCTCATCTGCGATAGAGCGGAAATTTTGCACCACCTTCTGTATCTCCTCCGGTACTGCATCCGGCAGCTCTGGTTTCGGCTGGCTTTTTCTTGAAGAAGCATTCGTACTCCCTGCCATACCATTGACCTCAGACGCATTGACGTACACTACCTTCTCCTGTACAGCTTCCAGTTCACGATCTAATCGATCTTCCACCGCACGAATCCGATCCAGAAGACTATCCGTATTCACTTCCATCGCCGGTGTACATAACTTGATCAATGCCACTTCCAAGAGCACTCTCTTCTGTGTCGCATATTTCATCTGACCGGATAATTCCGAAAAAATGCGGATATAGCGAAGCAGTGTATCCACCTCTATCATCTGTGCTTCTTCTTTTAACTGCTGAAGATTTTCTGAAGACACATCCAGAACATCTTCCATATTATCAGAAGTCTTAACGAGAAGCAAGTTACGAAGATACCAAGTGAAATCCGCCGTCAATTGCGAAAGCTCTCGCCCCTGCATTACCAGTTCTTCCACCGTATCCAAAACCTTAGGAACATCTCTCGCTATAATGTTACGAAGCAAACGGCTGAAGACATCGGTATCCACTGCACCAAGCACTTCCAAAACATTATCATACGTCAGCTTCTGCCCCAGATAAAATGCAATACACTGATCCAGAAGACTCAACGCATCACGCATCGAGCCGTCTGCAGCCTTTGCAATATATCGTATTGCTCTCTGCTCAACATCCACCTGTTCAATTTCCATCAGATCATTCATTCGGCCTGCAATCGTATCAATCGTAATTCGATGAAAATCATAATGCTGACATCGAGATAAAATTGTGATTGGAATCTTATGAACCTCCGTTGTTGCCAAAATAAATATCACATACTCCGGCGGTTCCTCCAATGTCTTTAAAAGTGCATTAAATGCTCCGATAGACAACATATGCACCTCATCAATAATGTAAACCTTAAAGCGTCCTTCCGTCGGACGATACGCCACTTCCTCCCGGATCTCTCGAATATTATCCACACCATTGTTAGATGCCGCATCAATCTCAATCACATTCATCGACGTGCCGGCTGCAATCGCTTTGCACATCGCACACTCTCCACATGGACTTCCATCCACCGGATGTTCACAATTCACTGCCTTGGCAAATATTTTTGCCACAGTCGTCTTTCCTGTTCCACGAGTTCCGCAAAATAGATACGCATGTCCGATACGGTCTGCCTTAATCTGATTCTGTAATGTCTTTATAATATGATCCTGACCCTTTACATCCTCAAATGTAGTCGGACGGAACTTTCTGTATAATGCCGTATATGACATGAATCACACCTCTTTGTTTCTAGTTATTTTTTTGAAAATATCCTGTCACGGACTATCTCATTATTCATCTCCGAAGCTAATTCCTATCATTTTCGCTTCCTGAATAAAACTGCATTTTGGATCGACATATTTCAGCTTTCCGGCAACCTCTTCCAACGGAACTTTTGTAATCTCTCCGTCACGCATTGCTACCATGTATCCATATTCCTGATTTAAAATCAACTCCGCCGCCTTAGCTCCGACTCTTGTTGCAAATACACGATCATATGCACATGGAGAACCGCCGCGCTGTGTATGTCCCGGAACTGTAATTCGAACCTCTTTATCTGTTGTCTGCTGAATCTGTTCAGCTAACTCGTATGCAATAGAAGGATATTTTCTCTTTGCAAGCTTTTCTTTATACTCTTTCTTCTTCAGCTTCGCATCTTCTTTTGAAATCGCACCTTCCGCTACCGCAAGAATCGTAAATTTCTTACCTGCCTTTGTGCGTTTCTGAATCACATCAGAAATCACCTTAATATCATATGGAATTTCCGGAAGAAGAATGATATCAGCTCCGCCTGCAATTCCTGCATGCAATGTAACGTGACCTACTTTATGACCCATTACCTCAATGATAAATACTCTACTGTGTGATGTTGCAGTTGTGTGAATACGGTCGATTGTATCTGTCGCAATATCTACTGCACTCTGGAATCCAAAAGTCATATCTGTTCCCCAGAGATCGTTATCAATTGTTTTTGGTAAAGTTACTACATTCAGCCCTTCCTCGCGAAGCAAGTTTGCTGTCTTATGTGTTCCATTACCGCCAAGAATCACAAGACAATTCAGGTTTAACTTGTGATATGTGTGCTTCATAGCTTCAACCTTATCAAGACCATCGGCATCCGGCACACGCATCAATTTAAACGGCTGTCTTGATGTTCCAAGAATCGTACCTCCACGTGTCAGAATTCCCGAAAAATCTTTCGGAGTCAACATGCTAAAGTTACCATATATTAATCCTTTATATCCATCTTGAAAACCATAAATCTCTACATCATCACGCTTTGTGCAGATCCCTTTCACAACTCCTCGCATTGCTGCGTTCAGTGCCTGACAATCTCCACCACTTGTCAACATTCCAATTCTAAGCATAGTATTTATCCTCCTTGCTGAAAAACTTTTGCATACTGTATTTATTTTAGCATAAATAAATGAGACTATAAAGAAAAATCTCATCGATCACATTTCCCCATAGTCTCATTATTTTATTCTATCACTTTTTTAACTTTTTATTTCATGATTGGTTTTAAAGCCTCAGACAACTTATCTTTCTCTGCCTGTGCTTCCTCAAGATTTTTACCAAGTGTTGTGTAGTAAATCTTAATCTTAGGTTCTGTTCCTGAAGGACGAACAATAACAGTCTCATTATTTTCCAATTTGTAAATAAGAACATTCGCAGCCGGAAGTCCTGTCTCTTCTGGTTTCTTGTAGTCTGTAACATTCACAACCTTATATCCTGCAATTTCTTCAAGCGGTTTCTCTCTTAAGCCTTGCATGATTCCAGCCATCTGATCCATACCACTAAGTCCCGGGAACTCAAAACTGTCAATCTGATTCAGATAACGACCATATTCAGAATAAATTTCTTCCATTCTCTGTTTCAGAGAACTTCCAATACTTCTATAATATGCTGCCATCTCACAAATCAGCATAGAACCGATGATTGCATCCTTATCACGAACATATGGACCAGCCAGATATCCATAACTCTCCTCAAATCCGAAGATAAAGCGTTCAACTTCTCCTGCTGCTTCAAGTCCTGCAATCTGATCTCCAATCCACTTAAATCCTGTCAAAACACTTCTAAGCTCAACACCATAATGCTCTGCAACAGCATCAGCAAGAGGTGTAGATACGATAGATTTTACCGCTACCGGATTCTTAGGCATTGTACCTTTTTCAATACGGCCTGCACAAATATAATCAAGAAGAAGAACTCCAACTTCATTACCAGTAACCAATTCATACGAACCATCCGGACACTTCATAGCAATACCGACACGGTCTGCATCCGGATCAGTTGCAAGCATCAAATCTGCACCTGTCTCTTTCGCAAGACTCAGACCCTTCTCAAGAGCTTCGAAAATCTCTGGGTTCGGATAGCTACATGTTGTAAAATATCCATTTGGATATTCCTGCTCAGGAACGATTGTAACATCTGTAATTCCGATATCTTTTAAAATCTGTGTAACCGGAACTAATCCAGAACCATTAAGTGGACTATATACTAACTTCAATCCTGCTGTCTTGCAAAGGCCCGGACGAACCTGTCTCTCTTCGATTGCATCATACAGTGCTCTCTTGCAATCATCACCAACAAAACGAATCAGACCTTCTTCAACACCCTGTGCAAATGGCATATACTTCGCACCTGTTAATACATCTGTCTTCTGAATCTCATCGTATACGATAGCTGCAGCATCATCTGTCATCTGGCAACCATCCGGACCATACGCTTTATATCCGTTATATTTTGCCGGGTTATGAGAAGCTGTCACCATGACACCTGCATTACAGTTATAATAACGAGTTGCAAAAGAAAGTGCCGGAACAGGCATTAACGCATCATAAATGCGAACCTTGATTCCGTTTGCCGCCAATACACTTGCTGCATTCTTCGCAAACACATCACTTTTGATACGGCTGTCATAACTAATTGCAACAGTCTGAGTTCCACCCTGAGTTTTTACCCAATTAGCAAGTCCCTGTGTTGCCTGACGTACAACATAGATATTCATTCTGTTTGTACCTGCTCCAAGAACCCCGCGAAGTCCTGCAGTTCCAAACTTAAGAGCAACTGCAAAACGCTCCTTAATCTCGTCATCATTTCCTTCAATTTTTGTCAGCTCAGGCTTCAGATCTGCGTCCTCCAGATCAGCCTCCATCCAACGTTTGTATTCATCCTGATACATTTTCTATCACTCCTGACTCTTCTTCATTTTTTATTTTTTCCTTATGTAAAAAACTAATTTAAATATACCATATCTGAGGTAATACAGCAATTGCGAAAGGAAAGTTTTTCAAAAAATATACAATATTATCACAATTTTCAAACTATATTATATTTTTTTGAAAATTTTGATTCTTATGGTTTCTATCGTTACTTTAGACCTTTTGTCCTTTCAAGTTCTTCTTGCAGTTCCTTTATCTTCTGCTGCATTTCTTGTAATTCACTATCTTTTTGCTGTATCACTTCTTTATTCTGTTGCAATGCTTCATCTTTTTCCTGTATTGTCTCTTTCTGCTGCTTTATCTCATCCTGCATCTCATCAATCATCAGCTCCACAGTATTCCTATCCATCTCCAACAGCTCTTTCGAAAACATTCCCATGACCTCCTCGATATTTCGACAGATATCATAGACCTGCTGGTACATCTCCTTGAAATCCGGATATCGCTCGATGATATCAATAATGATTTCCGGGTCATCCGAGCCTAAAAATGCAAGCCATGCATCCAGTCGATTCTGTATTTTGATATCTTTATATTGCAAAGAATCCAAGAAGATGTCAAGCGGAACGAACCGATATTTCTTTCTTCGTCCGAATCATTAGGAAATACTGTTGTAACATGTTCTTCATAGACATAACTCTCCTTTGTGTAAAATATTTTATTGTTTCATATCGGATATTGTCTCAGAATGTGAAACCCGAGATGAGTGCCTTGCGGCTTTAGATAAATGTGGAGAAAAGAATTTCTCCTTAGATGTTTATTTATATTATTGTTGTTGAATGCACTGCACAATCATTAGTTTTTCTGATTGTGCAATGTCTTTCTTTAAATCTGTTAACTTTTTGGTTATTTTTGTAATTGTTCCAGCTGTTCTTGCAATTCTTTCATCTTCTGCTGCATTTCTTGTAATTCACTATCTTTTTGCTGCAATACTTCATCTTTTTCTTTTAATTCCGCCTCATTTTTTTGTATTATTGTATCTTTTTCCTCTATCACTTCTTTCTGCTGCTTTATCTCATCCTGCATCTCATCAATCATCAGCTCCACAGTATTCCTGTCCATCTCCAACAGCTCTTTCGAAAACATTCCCATGACCTCCTCGATGTTTCGACAGATATCATAGACTTGCTGGTACATCTCTTTGAAATCCGGATATCGCTCAATGATATCAATGATGATTTCCGGATCATCCGAGCCTAAAAATGCAAGCCATGCATCCAGTCGATTCTGTATTTTGATATCTTTATATTGCAAAGAATCCAAGAAGATGTCAAGCGGAACAAACAAATATTTCTGTAATAAATTCAGTTTTAATCCTGTATTGGAACATTGATGGAATTGATGTAGATAATCGTCTGGAAATTCATGAAAAGCTCCAGGACTTTGTTCAAATAGAACAATCGTATAAACGTCTTTTATATCATTGTAATTAAACTTTTTCTTGCGTTTACTGCGTACTTTTTTATATTGACGCATTAATAAATCTGCTGAATAGCAGGCACTTCTTGCTCCCGGAAATTTGTACCCGATTTTTTGTACTTCCAGATTCACGATACTTTTATCCTGCAATTCCACCACGATATCCATGATGACAAGCGCTGATTCATCCGCGATTCTCGTTCCATCGTTTGGAAGCACATCTTTTACATGTACTTCTTGACCAAGTAGAAGTGATAATAGCTCGTCCACACGTTCCGGTACAACCTCCGGATTTAAGATTTCCTTACTGATAAAATCGTACATCATCTTAACGCCTTTGGCTCCAGTACAAAAATCAATAAACTCCTTTCTTGCCTCCTGTTTCCAGCTGTAAAACTCTCTGCTCAGAACAGAACCCTTTCTAATCTCGGACATCAGTTCTTCCTTCGTCCGAATCATTGGGAAATACTGTTGTAACATGTTCTTCATAGGCATAGCCCTCCTTAGTGTGAAATATTTCGTTTTTTCATATCGGATATTGTTTCAGAATGTGAAACCCGAGATGAGTGCCTTTCGGCTTTAGATAAATGCGGAGAAAAGAATTTCTCCTAGATGTTTATTTAACATAGCATAGTTTGAAAATGCTGTAAAGAAGTAATTATGCCCAAAAAACAAATTACAAATAAAAAATAGAGAAATGCATCTATCCCTTTAAGATAAAACACACTTCTCTATCTTCGATTACTTTCTCAATCTATAAATCTACAACTTCATTACCGTATAACTTACATTATTAGACAATCCTGTAATTGGACTAATTCGATTTCCACCATTCGGTGCAGAATGCCAGAATAAATCTTGGTTCGATGTGTCGCCCCAGAAAAATCCTATATGATGAGTATCACTAATCCCATATTTTCCACCTTCATTTTCATTCCAAATCCAAATTATATCTCCCTTTTCTAAGACTCAAGATCTTAACATTTCCGATTTCGTTTTGAAATCGTACATTGGAACCCAGCCAGCCCTTTTTCTCTGCTTTAATTATAATAATAAGAACTCGGAAGATTCTCTGTACGAATCACCGAACCATTTTTATAGTATTTTCTCTGTGCCCATGCAGAATGTCCTGATGCCCAAGATACTGGCTCGATAAAATCAAACCATCCCGGATCTTGACCATAAAATTCTACATATAATGTATTTCCTACTGTATATGTTTTAATTGTTACCGGAAATCCCAAATCATTGCGGAACTTCAAATCTGAATCTCCATATGATACCATCGCATCCAATCCTCTTGGAACATATGTCGAAGCAATTGTATGATTATTTCGTTCAATGATTGTCATTCCTGCTCGGATTGCACCTCCGTACAATGTTGTCGAAGCCTGGCAGATACCTCCGCCATATCCGACACCACCGACAACGCCAGCAGGACGATAGCCTTGAGCCTGTCCACAAGGTCCTGCAACACCAAAGAACGATAATGTCTGTCCCGGATTAACTACTACCCCGTTAAATGAACCTAATGCTCTTGACATGTTATAAAATCCGTTTGCATTATTTGTACTTACTGTTGAAAATCTTGCTAACATTCTTACATGTTTAGTTTCTTTATAATAATTCGAATTCACACCAGGTGCTAGAGTGCCCTTTGGTATAATCTTTATCTGAATCGCCTGTAATTTATAATTACATTTCGTTGTCCCTGCAGCCTGACCATTTTTTGCCCAACCTAACCAGCCATAATTAGAAACATGTGTGCGATAATAAATATCCGCATATTTTTCAAGTTCTCCCGTTAAACGAATCTGGACTGCTTCTGCCTGATTTATTCCATCGCCGGACACTTCTCCACTTGTCTTCCAGTCTTGCCAGCCTACATTGCTTAAATGTAAACGATATTCAATGTTTCCTATATACCCACTTGTCATTGAAGATGCTATATTCATCGAAAGCTGTCGAATGGCTTTATTTGCTCCCGTTGTTCCTGTTATTTCTCCATTTTCTTTTGCATCTTGCCAACCTAAACCTTCTACATTTGTTTTAAATGTCAATGTTCCAATTTGATCCGCTGACAAATAGCTTCTTCCACTGCATGCCGGAGCACTTACATCTCCTTTTCCATACAGTTTAATTTCTATTGCTTCTACACCTGCATTATATCCAACAGTTCCTGCAACCTCTCCATTTTTAGTCCAGTCCAACCAACCAAATCTTGCACTATGTACTCGATAATAAATATTATATTGAGCGTCTAACTGTTCTGACAAACGGATTTTAATTGCTTCAATTTTTTTATTTTTTCCGGTTGTTCCGGCTATCTGTCCATCTGAAACTTCTCCTTGCCAACCAATATCTTGTACATGCGCTTCATAAAAAATGGATCCGCTCAAATTACTCTCTTGTTTTCCCAACTCTGTAACTTTTATTTTTATTGCTTCGACACTAAGATTCCTTCCCGTTGTTCCAGCTGTTTGTCCATCATAAAAATTTTTATTTTGCCAACCAATATTTTGTACATGTGTATTGTAAAGAACTAAGCCCAAATTTTCTACGGATACACAACTTTTTCCCGTCTGAGCAGGGGCTTCTGGAGAACCTTTTTCATATAATTTAACCTCTACTGCCTGAGCACCTAAATTGAGCCCTTTTGTTCCAGCTTCTTCCCCGTTCTTTGCCCAGCCAAGCCAGCCATAATTAGCTGAATGAACTCGATAATAAACATCATATGTTGCTGCCAACTGTTCAGTTAAGTTGATTTTAACAGCCTCAATTTTTTTGTTTTTTCCGGTTGTTCCTGCAGTATTCCAATCTGCAACTGGCGATTGCCAACCAATATCCTGTACATGTGCCTCACATGTAATAGAACCTGTCAGATTATCTCTTCCTGCTTCTGTAACTTTTAATTTTAATGCTTCAAGATTTAAATTTCTTCCTACTGTTCCTGCAGTTGCTCCGTCGTAAACTTTGTTTTGCCAGCCAATGTTCTGTACATGGGTCTGGTACATAATTTTTCCAACTGTTTCCTCTGACATAAAACCTTTTCCGTCAGTAATCGGTGCCTCTGCACTATTCTTTTTACAAATTTTAATCTCTACTGCCTGAACAGAATATGCATACCCCACTGTTCCGGCTTTTTCATCATTTTTTGCCCATCCAATCCAGCCTACATTCGTTGCATGAACTCGATAATAAATATCGTACTGTTCTGCCAACTCACCTGTGAGTTTCATTCGGATTGCTTCAATTTGTAATCCAGTTTCTGTTGTTCCTGCCAGTTCATTTTGTTCCACATAATCCTGCCAACCAATATTCGACACATGGGCACAATATTGAACTGTTCCTGCTATACCTGTGTTATTTTCCAGCTGAACCTTGAGTGCTTTCATAGCACGGTTTTGTCCGACAGTTCCAGCTGTCTCCCCATTGCTTTTTTCTTTCTGCCAATTTGTTCCTTGAAGATATGCACTGTATTTAATATTTAATACGTCTGTCGCTTCCTCAGCTGGCATAACGGATTCATCATTGTTTTCTGTATCATTCTCAACGCTACTATTCAAATCAGATTCTGTTATTTCTGCCTCAGATCCCTGTATTACATCCTGCTCTCCCTCATTCTGAGTAGTTCCACTCTCATCCTGGTTATTATTACTCTCGTCCTGATTAATATCTTCTTGAGTAGTTTGTTGTACATTATCAGTCTGTACAGTATCCTCTGCAAATGCTGATATTGGCGTCGTTATTATCATAGCCATGCATATAACAATCACGCCCAATAACTTCATAAACTTTCTCCCTCTCATATATGCTCCTTTCGTTTATCAAGTATTTGCTTTTATTTTATTTGATTTAGGTTTAAAACACAAGATTTTCCTATATTTTTAGAAAAAAAGAGTCATTACTGATATTGAGGAATTACCTCAAACCAGCAATAACTCTTTTTTTAATTATTCTTTAAAAATGCTTTTTCCGTACTTCCCGGTGCTGCATCGCCTTTTTTTACCAAACAAATTTCAATCGCTTCTACTTTCTTTGCATAGCCTTGTGTTCCGGCATCTTCCCCATTCTTTGCCCAATCAAGCCATCCAAAATCGCTTGAATGTACTCGATAATAAATATCATATTGTTCTGAGACTTCGCCTATAAGTCGGATAGATACTGCCTCTATTGGTTTTGCCTGACCTGTTGTTCCTGCCTGCTGCCCATTTGATACATAATCCTGCCAACCGATATCTCGTACATGCGCTCTATATTCTATTCCACCATTTCTAGCATTAGATAATTGCAATTTTAATGCTTCTACACCTTTATTTTGGCCTGTTGTTCCTGCTATTTCTCCGTTTGTTACGATATTCTGCCATCCTATATCTGATACATGCGCCTGATACTGAACTTCTGTCTCTTTTATCTTAAAAGCATTTGAAGTCTCTCCTGGAGCTTCTCCACCTTTTTGAACCAATTGAACCTGTATTGCTTCTACTTTCTTTGCATAGCCTTGTGTTCCGGCATCTTCCCCGTTCTTCGCCCAGCCAAGCCATCCAAAATCGCTTGAATGTACTCGATAATAGATATCATATTGTTCTGAGACTTCGCCTGTAAGTCGGATAGATACCGCCTCTATTGGTTTTGCCTGACCTGTTGTTCCTGCCTGCTGCCCATTTGATACATAATCCTGCCAACCAATATCTCGTACATGCGCTCTATATTCTATTCCACCATCCACATCGTTTAACTGCATTTTCAAGGCTTCTATTCCTTTATTTTGGCCTGTTGTTCCTGCTATTTCTCCGTTCTGGACAAAAGTTTGCCACCCAATATCTGATACGTGAGCTTCATACGAAACCCCACTTTGCAGTTCTTTAACTCCATGATCCGCTGGTGTTCCAATAAGATAGTTCATATCAACTGGTCCATCTATTCCATCAACTAATTCTTTTGACGAATATTGCCACATTGCATATGTACCTGAGTAATCACACTGTATATTATACTGAGCAACCCAACGATGCCATTGATTGAACCTTGTATCTGTCAAATAATTGTTCCACCAATTTAAGTTTGCATATACTCCAACTGTATATCCTGCATTTTGAACTGTACTACAAAACGTCTGAGCAATTGCACCAAAGTCACTTCCTAACGTACTATTATCCTCCATATCAAAATAAACCGGGTAACTCAACTTGTGCCCGCTTATTAATCTTAATACATGCTGTGCTTCACTTGTAGCCATATCTGTACTTTGAGCATATGAATAAATATACACTCCATATGGAATTCCTAAACGTTCACATTCACTTACATTTCTCAGCCACTGTTTGTCATCTTGATTATCGTAATTATCCCCATAACCACACCGAATAATAGCATAATCTATTCCTGCGGCTTTAACCTTTTCCCAATCAATATTACGGTTATGCTCACTTACATCAATACCTTTTTTTGTTGCATTTGGAGCATATACATCACTAATTACAGAAATTTCATCCTCAGCACTTCTAATCAATTCTCCGTCTTGATAACGCCAACTGTTTTCTTTTAAAACGCCCTGTTCCTGAGATTCTTCTGTTACAGACTCTGTATCTATATCCACATCTTCATTCAATGTCTGTTCCCCATTCTCTTGTTGAAGATCTGATTCTGCACTATTCTCTTCACTCTGAAAAATATCTTGATTTTCTTCCTGTGCATATACACTGTATGTCGGATAATTTATTCCTGTGATCATAATTGACAATGCAACAATAACACCTATTTTTTTCTTCATTTATTTTCCTTTCTTTTATGTTTTCATAAACAATTAAATTTCCTTATTTCTTGAACTTTATCAGTATACTTCCTCTTTTTTTTCATGTCAAATTTTTCTCTGTTTTTGTTCGTCATTTCTAACTTTGCTTTTTTCTATCATATATGTTAAACTGTAGAAATATAAATAGTAGATATTTAACTATATACATATGACAACATGAATATTTTAAATTTTTCAGAAAAGAGGATTGTAAAATGGAAAGAAATGACCCTTGCTGGTGTGGAAGTGGGAAAAAATATAAAAAATGCCACATGCCAATCGAAGAAAAGATGCAGCTTCATGCTGATCGCGGAGAGATTGTCCCAAGCCGCAAATTACTAAAAACCCCATTTCAAATTGAAAAAATCAAAGCAAGTGCTGAACTCAATACAAAAGTTCTTGATGCTGTTGCTGAACAGATTCATGCCGGAATGAGTACAGAAGATATTGACAAAATCGTATATGATGTAACAACAAAAAATGGTGGGATTCCAGCCCCATTAAATTATGAAGGATTCCCAAAGAGTGTATGTACTTCTATTAACAACGAAATTTGTCATGGTATTCCTGATAAAAATATCATTTTGCAGGAAGGTGACATCATCAATGTTGATGTATCCACAATTCTTAATGGATATTTTTCTGATGCATCTCGAATGTTCAAAATCGGACAGGTATCCGAACGTGCTGAACGTCTCGTAAAAGTCACAGAAGAATGCCTTGAACTTGGTCTTGCTGCCGCAAAACCATGGGGACATCTTGGTGATATTGCTGATGCAATCAACACTCATGCTCAGGAAAATGGATATTCTGTTGTAGAAGAAATCGGTGGACATGGAATCGGACTTGAATTCCACGAAGATCCATTTGTCAGCTTTGTTACTCCTAAAGGATCTGAGATGCTATTGGTTCCGGGTATGATGTTCACGATTGAACCTATGATTAATGAAGGTAGCCCTGACTTCTTCGTTGATGAAGATAACGGTTGGACCGTTTATACCATTGATGATGGTCTGTCTGCTCAGATTGAGTATATGGTACTTGTGACCGAAGATGGGGTTGAGGTGTTAACAAAATAAACTATTTAAATTATAGGGTTGTCGCTTTAACGTTGAACTACGAACGCCACGTTGAACGCGGCTTCCTTTTATATTATAACTCCTTTTTGTCGTTCTACATCTAACGTTTTATTAATCAAACTATTTTCATTACACATTCACGTCTGATTTGTTATTTACAGTAAAATTTACATTTTAAACTATTTGCTTTCGTAACTAACTATAAAAAAAGTATCTCTGTCTCTTTTAGCTAACTTGATTTCTGCAAAGAGAACTGACGAAAAAATGACATATCAGACACTTACTGCTGCGACAAGACTCTATCGTGTATTTATTCTCTTCCGCCTTTTCCACTGCTGGAAGCATTATACGAAACTCTTGGATTTGAGCCGAATGAAATTTTTGTAGATAACACGAATAATAATCTTACCTCACTGGTATCATTTGTAAGTTGGTAATACGGATGATTACCTACTTACGATTCAAATCTAGCACAAGCCTAAGAGATGAACTTCGCAAATTTGCTGAATGGTATAAAGACTTTTATCTAAACTAATTCGTTGTTTATAATTACCTGAAACTCTTATATAATTATGGAGGATTTATTATGTCACAAGTTGCAAAACGAGATTTACGCATTGATTTGCTACGCATATTTTCTATGCTTTTTATTATCATGCACCATTGTATTATCAATGATTTCGGATTACAAACCATGCTAAAAGAAAATACTTTAACCCGTTTTGGTAACCTTTTAATTATTATGAATTCTATTGTTATTGTCGGAGTCAACTTATTCTTTTTGATGTCCGGCTATTGTAAAATTCATTTAAAACCTCAAACAGTATTATTGCTCATAATAAAAGTGTACCTGATTTCCACCTTGATACAGCTAACTGGTCTTCTGTCAGGCCATATTCCTTTTGATTCTGATTGGATAAAAAACACTCTTAATCCATTCGATTATTACTGGTTTCTTGGAGCATACATTTTATTAATGTTTACTTCTCCACTTTTAAACTTGATAATTGATAATATCTCATTATCTATGTTTAAATCTTATGTTATTGGTTTTTTCTTAATTATCTGTATTTATGGATTTACAATTGATGGAAGCCTCCATCTTTCCTACGGCTACTCTTACCTTATGGCAGTTGCCCTATATATTTTAGGTAACGGTATTAGAAAATTTCAAAATGAGTGGCGATTGCTTTTATACAACAGAAAATTTTACATTCTTACTTGGTTTACTGTTATACTCTTAAACAGCCTGCTTATAAAGCTACTTTACAAATCCGGCAATGGTTTAAGAGCATGGACCTTTTATGCATATAATAATCCATGCGTAGCAATAGCCTCTATTACTTTATTACTATTTGCTATACGTTCCAATAATAATATAAAAACAAACTGGTTTTTACGCAATCTTCCTCAGAGTACAATTATTACATATTTAATTCACTCTACTTGTTGGTTAACAATTTTCAGGCAATCTTTCATCATGTGGCAAATAAACCATTATGGAATACTTTTTACTCTTTGTATGCTTCCGCTCTTTGCTTTCTGTATTTATTTACTTGCTACTTTTATAAATATTATATATGAAAAAATACTCGGGAATTTTTTTAGAAGAATATTAAGAAATTAAATGGAGACAAAATTATGAGCAAACAATATGACAGCATTGATTTAATGAAATTTATTTTTTGCCTTTGTATTATCGGAATACATACCAATATTTCCAGCATCTTTCCAAAAGCGTTACAATTACTAATCGGAAGAGGTTTTTTCCGATTAGCTGTACCATTTTTCTTTGTATGTTCCGGATTTTGGATTGGAAAAAAATATTTGAAGCAACCAGCCGAGCTAGATATCATTATCCAAAAATATATCTTTCGTTTGCTCATTCCTCTTATTATATTCGAAAATATAAATAATTTATTGGAAATCATCAAACAACTTTTAAGACAAACCCCCAAACTTACTATTTGTCATGATATACTTAAACATATATTATTTTATCCTTATGGAGCGCTCTGGTATGTACAGGCAAGCATTATTGCAATTATTATTATCTATCCATTTCTTAAAAAAGGACGAATTCAAATTATACTGATAATTAGTATTTTCTTATATGCCTTCGCCCTATTATGTAATAATTATTACTTTTTAATCGAAAATTCCTGCTTGCAGATAATTGTTGACTCTTACATGCAATTATTCATTTCTGCACGAAATGGAATTTTTGTTGGAACCTGTTTCTTAATACTTGGAATTTATGTCGGAGTTCATATCGAATCCCCGAAACTTTATCAATATACAAAACCTTTGCTTTTTATTTCAACCATACTTTATTTTTTCGAATTACTACTAGTAAATCAACATGTTCCGCTAGATGATGGTGCATTATTTATATCGCATTTATTTATCGCCCCACTCCTCTTAATAATACTTACAAAGAGTTCATTACATTTAAAGCACGCAAAATACTTAAGAAATTTAAGTACCGGAATGTATTTTTTACATCGGATTTTAATTGCTGTAATTGATATATTATCTTTTGTAACCAGAAAGATATTACCTGTTACTGCTTTATTTTTTATAGTAATTCTTATGTCGATTTTAATCTGTACTTACTCTTACACTTTGAAAAATCGATTTTTTAATCAACTTCTTCGTTAATACATAAGTTTTACCTTCTAATTGACGAATTTAAACTCAACAAGTTAACTACTGTAACCATATTGATTTTCATAAACATTTTTCCATCGCTGCATCATAATTGTTATATTCTTTGCTTCGATACGTTCTTTATCATAGGAAGCATTATACCGCATCACAACTGTCGGAACGTACAAAACTCGATACTGTTTTTCTTTCACTCGCAGGCAAAAATCTATAGCAGCAAATTCGTCTCCCAATTTATCATCGAATCCATCAATTTGTTCTAACAAACTTTTTCTTAACATCATACATTCCATACTAACGGCACTCAGTTCCTGTTGCAGTGCCTCTCTATGCATATAGCCCTTACACATATTTGGCAATCCTTCAAATAATCTGTATGAGAATTTTTCTCCTCCAATTCCAATACCTGCATGTCGAATTGTATGATTTCTATAATAACTTCTTGCACCAACGACACCAATTTTTTCACGTTGGCAATTTGCAAGTAACTGTTCCAAGTCCTTCTTTCCTTGAAACTCAATATATTGCGAAAGCAAAAGAATATATTCTCCTTTTATTTGCTTCTTGATAATATTAATAGTCGCAGGAAAAGAATCTTTTTGACCTTTAACAACCTGTATTCCTTGTCCTTCCAAGAATTGATAATATTTTTCTACCTTACCGCTCTGATTTCCCATATCCACCACTATTATCTGCAAATTTTCATAATCCATTTCTTTTAACGAATTAATACATTTCTTTAGATAATTGATTTCCCCATCACTTTTAATCACGGTGGTAACCAAATCCTTATTATCCTTAGATTCATAAATAATTTTATAAAAGCCCAAATCGTCTAATTTTTCTATGCGACCGACTTCCCCACATCTTTTTAGATGTGCCCGTAATGCCCGTTTACCCGCATCATACGCATATAATTTACTAGCCGGATTATCTGCTGTTGATTGTCTATGCATACGCCAGTGGTACAAAATCTTTGATATATGAGCAATATTCTCTGCTTGTTCCGTACATCTTAGTATTAAATCATAATCTTGGGCCCCATTATATTCCTCTCGAAATGGTTCTGATTCTTTTATCAAAGTTCTCTTAAATACAAAAAGGTGACATATATAATTATTAGCTCTTAATAAATCTAAATTGAACTCTGGTTTAAAATTAGGCTGAAAGTGTTCATTTGAATTTTCTGATATTTTGTCCTCATCTGTATAAATCACTTCCGATTTATTCTTCTCATTTATGATCCGAACAACTTCATATAAGGCGTTCGTTGCTAACATATCATCATGGTCCAACAGGGCAATATATTGTCCTGTTGAAATTTCATAAGCCTTGTTTGTATTTTGAGCAATACCTAAATTTTCCGGAACATCTACCACCTTAATTCTTGAATCTTTCTTTTTATATTCATCTAAAATGATTTGAACTTCTAAATTTTCCGGATTCGCATTCGCAATACAAAGTTCCCATTTATCATATGTCTGTTCACATACCGATTCTATCATCTGCTGTAAATATTTCTGTGGAGTATTATATACTGGAACCAAAATACTAATAACAGGTTCATATACAAATCGTTGCTGTTTTTGTATCTTTATTTCCTCTTGTGTAACCTTATTCTGTTCGAACCAAGTTGAATACCATTGTTCATTCACTTGATATTTATCAAAATTACGATGAATCATATTTTTAATTCCATAAAATTTTGTATAGACCATCGTCTTTTTAACTTTTTTATATAATTCTCTATATTTCATAATACCCCTTTGTATACATTCCATTTTGACCTTCCTAATTGAGTTTTACACATTTCATAATTAGTTTCTTCAAAATTTTAGATTTTATATCTTGTTGGCTACATAGTTTTTTTGCTCGTCTAATTAGTGAATTTTCTTGTTCTTTATGCAAGTATATTATCTGTCCTTCCAATTCAGTACAGCGTTTATTCAACCCATTAATCATATTATCTCGAATTATCTTATCATAATAGTATTCACTTACAATTCCTTCCAACACTTCTTGTATCTTAGTCTCCCCAAACTTCCGTATATCAAATGATACCTCGAATTTTTGATTTTTTTGGAATTTTCCTTCAAAATAAAGAACCATATCATCATAATCAAAAACTGTATAACCTGAATGTGAAATCCCAGGAAATGCTGATATCCTTTTTACTGGAATGGATGTTTTCAATGAAGTAATTACTTTACCAAAATGTTGCCCAATATTGATTGATATCTTCGAGTAGTCTCTAGGAAATACAAATTTAATCTTGCAGATATTTCCATCCAACTCCATTTTCTTCTCTACATATACATCTGTATACACGTCTTGATAATTTCCGAAAAATATCCTTGCAGTTTTCTTCTCTGTCTTCTGTTTATGTGCATACCAGAAAAACCACGGATTATCAAATACGTTTAAATCAATCCAACAAATCTTTAATCCTGTTTTCCATATACTGTACGGAAATGATAACTGGTCTCTTTTCACATATTTACAAAGTAAATCATACCAAAGATGCATCGTATCTTTTACATCTTGTTGATTTTCTCTTCGTATCAAAACCGTACATTCCGCTAATCCATAATCCTCCGGAAACTGCTCTTTTTTTATAAAGTCCAAATATTGAATAATCTCTTCCCTATTTGCTTTTCTATGAATAACGCATGCCGTTGCTTCTTGATAAACACAATTACGTAATCTATGACGAAAACATGCCATTGAGTAATTTTCCAAATCACAAAATGTCGTAAGTAGTTTACGTATATCTTTCTTTACCTGGAGAGCTCCATCTACCCATATACTTATATCGTATTTTTCCAAAAGCGGATGTCCCAATATTTTAATTTTTCTTGATAATAACATATCACCTATATTCTCTTCATCTTGAATATAGACAAACTGCCAGCAATCTGACTTTAACGTATGGTTATTTGTAAAACATATATAATCAATATCTTCATCTTTTTCCACATCATGAAGATTGTCATAATCTCCAGTTATACAAGTGTATATACATATTTTTTCGGTTTTCATCTCTTTCCTCTCACTTTTCTAACACCAGAATCGCAATAATATAGCAACGACAGATGCGCAAAGGATTATACTGCTTGGCAATATAAAATTATCTACTATGGTTTTCATAATTTTGTTTAATTTTTCTACTTTTTGCAATTTTGTATTCGCAAATATTAAAAATATTAATGGTATTACTGGTATGAAATATCGTCCTTGCACTCCCGTAATAGCCCCTGCTCCCACTCCATAATTATCCAATATGGATGTCCAGTATATATACATTGCCAGAAAACATCCAAAAATTGCGGCTGAGACACTTATAAACACTATAATCCTATCTATAACCTTTACTTTTATATTATCTAAACTTGTTTCTGCAATTCCAATAATTGGCATGATAAATAAATATGCCCCCAAAAATACACAATACAAATTTGTATCAATTAATCCAAAGGTACCAATTGTTGTTGAAACAAAAAATAGTTTCATACTTGATAATGTATTAAAATATATTTGCAGATACTTTACTGGATTATGAATTACAAACTGCATCTGCTGTGATGCCAATTTGGCATCTTCTGTAATAACACTT
Organism: Ruminococcus sp. B05; assembly: GCF_003628495.1. Classification (NCBI taxonomy): domain Bacteria; kingdom Bacillati; phylum Bacillota; class Clostridia; order Eubacteriales; family Oscillospiraceae; genus Ruminococcus; species Ruminococcus sp. B05. Next base: position 60,733 of record NZ_RBZR01000010.1, read on the forward strand.
GTGTCTCCACTTGGCATAATCAGCTTTGTAATAAAATACAAAGCTATCACAATAATTCCCATACTTATCAATTTCTTAGCATAGATCTTTTTATTTTTGAGTTCAAATTTTGGCAAAAATAACATCAACAAAAATATTGGTACATATACAATTTTTATAACAACAAACACATACGCTATCACACTTAAAATAACTATGTATGCAGTAGTCAGCTCTTTTTGATTTTCGCCAAAAGAAATTCTGAATATCATTGCACATGCTAGAAACGCAAGTGAAATTAATATTGGATCATACGATACTGTAGCTGCCAAAAATAACGACATCGGCATAATTCCAATCATTGCCATCGTTCTTTTTAATATTGGTGTAATAGAGATACTAATTGCCACTATTGTTACGTAAAATAACAAATTGAAAAATCTTGCAAAATATAAAAAATATAATACTGAAGGATTATCAATATCTAATATTTTCGCCACTACATTGCCAAAAACAATTCCTGTTGCTTGTACAATATGCCCTACCGGATTTGTTTTTGCTGTCGAGAATCCATCAAACTTTTGTTCTCCATATTCTCCTGGTAATCGTTCTGTCAAATACATGTCTTTATAGTTAAATTTTTCATCGAGATTACCACCTTTATTATTTTGCATAGTGATATAATCTAACATTCCCTTTGGCAGCATATATCCCACTTTCCCATCCTGCACATCTGGAAATAAATTTCCTTTTGATAATACATAGGCCTTCTTAAAGTGGCTATCTTCGTCTGGCGCCTGAAAAGGCGGTGTTAAAACCATAAATAATATACCAAATATGAGTGAAAGATAAACAAATTTTTTTGCAATACTATTAGTATTCATCGGCATTCTCCTTCAAGTCTCGATACATTGTAACTATTTGCTCTTCAATCTTACTCCATTCACGTTTTTTGGCAGTCTCTAATCCTCCTGCAATCAATCTTTCTCTTAATAAAGCATCCTCAGCAAGTCTGTCAATTTGTTCAACTGCCTTATCTATGTCACCAAGTTTATACATTAGACAATTTTCTTCGTCACGTAAATACTCAATATTTCCTCCATTTGGTGCTACAACAGCCAGCCCACCAGTTGCCATCATTTCTAATGGTGGATACGAAAAGCTTTCCAAAATACTTGTTTTTAACAAAATATCGCACGACTGATAAATTTTTCCAACTTCGTCATGTGGAACTCTTTGTAAGAATTTGTCTACACGATACCATGATTTTGCTCCTCCTTGATATGACAAATAATAAATCTCATATTTATCTTTATCTAATTTTTCAGCAATTTTAAAACTTTCATCTACATTTTTATAGTGATCATCACTATTTCCTTCAATAAGAATTTTAATTTTTCCTTCGAAATTTCTTTCCTTATAAGAAAAAACTCCCAAATCAATTCCATTCGGTACATAAATGCTGTCTTTTCCAAATTTTTCTTTTAACCAATCCTGACACCATTTTGATATTGTAAGATAATGAATTGGAATAAGAGAATTATATGTTGCATTTGCCATTGTTTTCTCAAAATATCCGTCCGGACTAAAATTGGTTTCAAAATTCTGAACCAAATATGCTCTATGCAAAACATTCGGATATACTTTCACAAATGTAAGTGTACTCCATAAACTTGCAACTAAAGTATCCACATATGCCTCAAAACGTGTGTCATAACTTTGTACAACCGGAATACGTCCATCTTTATTTATAATATCATCAGATTTTCTGTCTTCGTTTACTATAAACACATCATACCCATGGTCTCTAAGCATATTACAATGCTTTATAATTACATTTACTCCACCACTAATATTAGTAGTTGGCAAAACAAATCCGAAATTTTTTGGCATCTTTGAAATCACATACTCGGCTATACCTCGACCTGTATAAGTTGTAATTTTCTTTCTTGTAATTGCATATGCATTACTTCCAATTTCTTCTCTGTACGTTTTATCATCTATAAGAAGCTGTAATTTTTCTTGCCACTCATGTATATTCGCACATAAAATACCATCTTGTCCATCCTGAATCATTTCTTCAAAGGCTCCGACCTTACTTGCAATTGTCGGCACATGAACAAGTCCTGCCTCGAGCCATTTATTTTCTGATTTCGCAGCATTGAAAATAGACTCTTCTAATGGTGCCAGATTAATATCTACAGAAGCTATTAACTCCGGTAGTTTTTTCCACTCTACAAATGGTTCCGCAATCACTCGCTCTCGAACACTGTCCAACTCTTTTGGTAAGTCTAATTCACCAACTATCTTAAGATAAACCTGCTCATTCTTTTCCATAATTTCCTTGATTACAGGCATAATCAATTCAAAATCCGCATTATGAGTAATACTTCCACTAAAATATCCCATAATAATTTTATTTTCGTCTTTTACAACATTACTATATGCTCTTTTAGAATATTTCAGCATTTTTTCTGATGCAACATTTCTATTTATATAAACATCATCAACATAATTACGCAATTCATTAGCCAAGACACTTGTTGTTGTGATTGCACAATCGCATTTCAGTAATGTCTGTTTTGTTCTTTCAACACCATCATCATAAACTTTTTTGTCATTTTCAGACATTGTTTTCAAATACGGAATCATATCTGTATACTTTTTGTCAATCACTAAATCATCAATATCAAATATAACCGGTTTATTATAATATTTGGCTCTATCAATAAATTCCTCTATTTCTGTCGTAATCGGACATCTAAAAAATACGAATGCACGATAATATTTCAATATCTCCAAATTGACACGTTCATAAAACATGCTATCTACTGTCAAACCAAAAGCTTGTAACTGCTCTACCTGATGATCCACTCGATATCTTGACGGATGCGGCAAATAACATCCATTTATAAACAATACATCTTTATAACAATGACGAATAGGGTCTCCTGATACACGCAATTTTATATAATTTTTTCCCTTTCTATATGCAGTCTTAACCCCCTCTTCTCTTACTATTCTAACTAATTTTTGTTGTAAATTTTCCGTTTTACTCATCTTATGATTCCTCCATATACAGACTTTCTATCGCAGACTCTATGTTATTCCAATCTCGTTCTTTTGCAGTCTTTAATCCTTCTATATATAATTTGTGTCTTAATTCTTTCTCTGTGCATAATTGATTGATTTTAGAAACAGCCTGCTCTATATCACCCTGTTCATATAATAAACAGTTTTTTCCGTCTTCTAAATATTCCACATTGCCACCATTTGGCACAGCCAACACAAGACCTCCTGTCGCCATCATCTCTAATGGTGGATACGAAAAACTTTCCAAAACACTCGTCTTAATTAAAATATCGCACTCTCTATATATTTGTGCTACTTTCGCATACGGAACTTTATGAAAAAATTTGTCTACCCGATACCATTCTTTCGGTTGTGCATTATAAGACATGTACCATATCTCAAACTTTTCTTTTTCTAACTTGTTTACAATTTCAAAACTTTCATCAACATTTTTATAGTAAGATGCACAATCGCCTTCTATTAGTATTCGAATTTTTCCAGATAATGTTCTCTCTTCCGCAGTATCATGAAATCTGTCAAACTCAATTCCGTTCGGTGCGTATTTACATGTTTTACCAAATTCCGTCTTTAACCACGATTCACACCATTTAGATATTGTAAGATATTTTATATTTTTATTTTCAGAATACGTTCTATTTGCTTGAATTCTCAATGGGTCACCCGCCTGATAAAAATTGGTCTCATAATTTTGTACTAAATAATATTTGTTCCTTATTTTCGAATTTCTATTTAGTATTTGTACTGTTGTCCACATTGTAGCTACCGCAGCATCTATACTTCCTTCTAGCACACCTTCATTTGCATGTAACACCGGTATTTTCTGTGCTTTTACAGTACACCAATTTTCTTTTGCATTCAAATATGCCACTGACACATCGTATCCACGTTTTTGCATTATAGCAGCATGATTCAATGTAACCATTACCCCGCCACTAATCTCAAGTGATGGTAACACAAAAATAATATTCTTATGGAATTTTTTCTTTAGGAACTCTGCTAACTTATATCCTGTCTTATAAGCAAGCCAGCGTTCTCTACACACATACCAAGCGTTCCTTGCAATACGATTTCGCTTATCTGGATTTTCTATCAAATCAACAAGTGCTTCTTTCCAGTCTTCTACTGAAGAACATAAAATTCCAGTTTCACCAGATTCTATACATTCTTCAAATGCTCCAAGATTGCTAGCAATTGTCGGAACCTGAACCAATGCAGCTTCCATCCATTTGTTTTCTGATTTTGCAGCATTAAATAATGTGTCTGTTAATGGTGCTAGATTTATATCCACCTGTGCTATTAATTCAGGTAATTCTCTCCAATCAACAAACGGATGCTGTATTATCTGTTCTTTGTATTCATTTAGTTCTCCCGGCAGTTCTAATTCTCCGACTATATGCAGCTTCAAATGATGATATGTCTTCATAAGTTCTATTATCACTGGCATAATCATATTAAAATCATCATTATGCGTAATACTGCCGCTAAAATAACCGATGTGAATATGATCTAACTCTTTTTTGCTTTGTAAAGCCTTGTCAGAAAGCTTTTCCATCTCTTCCGATGCAGTATTACGATTTATCAAAACCTCCGGAACGTAATGTAGCATTTCTTGTTGTAAATGTGTCGTCGTTGTAATTCCAGCATCACACAATCTGAGTAAATGTCCCATCTCCATTACATTCTGATTATAAGCTTTCCTATCTTCTGATTTCATTGTATCCAAATATGGAATCATATCCGTATACTTTGTATCAATTACTAAATCATCAATATCATATAAAATAACTTTGTTCAATTTCTTTGCAAGTTTTATAAATTCTCCTATTTGTTCATTATATGGGCACCGAAAAAAAATGAAGCCTCTATATAACCTTACCATATCCATTGATAAATGTTGATAGAAGACTTCATTACTCGAAATATTATAATAAGTCAACTGTTCTCTCTGATGTGATACCCTATAACGAGCAGGGTGTGGCACTTCTGGTCCACACCCATTTATAAACAACACATCCTGGAATACTTGACTTGTTTTCAATTTCTTTTCAATATTTTTTGTTTTTATATAAGAACGTGCCTTTTTCCCAACTGATGCAATTCCCTCATCTTTTAGTGTCTTTGTAACTTTCCTTAATATTTCCTGCATATTAGATATCCCTCATTATTTAAATAATCTATACAATAATTTCATGAATGCAACGATATAAATCACAAATATCATTACTACAAAGAAAGTTTCCAAATCGAATCTATCCGTCAACGTTTTTAAAATCATCGTTCCGTCTATTTTTTCCCCATCAACATAAAAAGCTGTATTAGATTCTTCTTGTTTCTCAAACGAGAACTGCACTGCACTTTCATTATCTTCTGCATTCTGTGTCAAGGATAAGCGATATTGCTTTCCATTACAATTCTCAATCGTATCAAAAGGTAATTCATAAAATCGACTTTTTAACGCCTTTTTAGCATTTATCTCACCTTCAGCCACAACTTCATTTGTATCTACTTCTTCTAATGTATAATTAAGAGACACTTTACTAATATCTCCACTTTCTGCACCCTTTACACGGATTCCATCTAAAGTATCCTCATTTACTTCAAATTCCTGTTCTAATATAGCATTCTTACTTTCCGTAACTGTTCCATATGCACTTGGGTCTATTGTTTTATCATAAATCGCATGAGGCTTTGCTATGTGCGCATATAAAAACACCAGTGCAATCACTACTATACTTTCTAATACTCTTATAACTTTTTTCTTCATCTTTTTACCTCTGATTAAGAATTTCTATATTCCTCTGCAATTTCTTTGGCATCACCAAATGCTTTGACAACCCCTTTTTCTAACCACACAATTTTATTACATAACTTTTCTACCTGATTAATATTATGCGAAACAAAAAGAATTGTCGTTTCTCCATTCATCATCTTCTGTATACGTTGTTCGCATTTCTCTTGGAATCGAAAGTCCCCAACAGAAAGCACTTCGTCTACAATAAGAATATCCGGCGTTCCGATTGTTGCAATCGCAAATGCCAATCTTGAAACCATACCAGAAGAGAAATTCTTTACCGGTACATCCATAAAATCTTTTAACTCCGAAAATTCTACTATATCATCATAATATTCCTGCATCTGTTTACGTGAATATCCTAAAAGTGCTCCATTAAGAAATACATTTTCACGTGCTGTCAAATCCATATCGAATCCAGCTCCCAATTCAATCAACGGAGCAATTGAGCCATTTACAGTGACACTTCCCTTCGTCGGTTTTAACACTCCGGCAATCGTTTTCAACATTGTACTTTTTCCACTACCGTTTAAACCGATTAATCCCAATGCATCTCCTTTTCTTAACTCAAACGATACATCTTTTAATGCCCAGAATTCATCATATGACACCTGTTTTTTAATACTTTTTATCACGTACTCTTTAAAACTATCAAACTTCTCAGATGACAAACTGAATTTCATATACACATGATCTGCTTGAATCATTATTGGTTTTTCCATATTTTTCTCCTAATATTATATATTTAAAATAAATTGATCCTGATTTTTATAGAATACATATAATCCAATTCCCAATGCCAGCACAGTTTCAATCAGAGCTATAATAATCCCAGAAATACTTGGCAAATTTCCGTTTAGCATAACATCACGGAACATAATCAATATATTTGTAACTGGATTAGCTCTAACAATCGGCGATAACCATTTTGGAAGGATTGACATTGGATAAATAACTGGTGTCAAATACATCAACGCTGTTGTAAATACAGAATACAAATGCATGATATCTCTAAATCTTACAGTTATTGCTGCTAATATCAAGCCTATTCCCAATGAAAATGCAACTAAAAACAGCAATGGAATTGGTGATAAAATAACTGTCCAATGCATCTCAACACGCATAGCCATCATTACGAGCATTAATGCAGTAAATGAAGCCATCAAATTAATAAAACTTGAAAAGACTCTTGACAAAACAAAAAGATATTTTGGTACATATATCTTCTTTATCAGTGAAGAGTTACTTATAATTGCTCCCATTGATGTTGTTGTCGTATCATTAAAAAAATTAAAAATCACCTGTCCACTTAGCAAGTACAACGGAAAATTTTCAATATCAAACTTAAAAAGATTTGAAAAAACTACCGATAATACAATCATCATAAACAATGGGTTTAATAGTGTCCACAGAACTCCTAATGCAGAACGTCTGTATTTAATCTTAATATCTCGTGCAACCAACTCTCGTAATAGTGGCTGGAATTTTACAAAATTTTGTATATATTGAGTCACGCTCATACCTCCATCATCCATTATTTTTCTATACATTTTTATACAAGAAAAAAGGCGTTATATCACATACATAACAACCATTTGTAGTATAACACCTTTTTCTATATTTGACAAGTTACCCATCATTGTCTTTCATTGTCTTTCATTCTCTTCTCATACAACGCCATCTCCTGCGTTAAATTTTTAATTCGAATCGACATTCTTGAAACTGCTATTGTCAATACGAAAATAATGACCAATGCAAAGCAAAATCCTAAGAAGAACAACATGTTACTTGGAACTTCTATTCCCATAAATTTTGCAAGACCCATCATTACACCCGGGAAGAGATCTAGGATCAATGTACCAAATCCTACCAAAAGCCATGCAAGTGCATATCTTAACTCAAGTGCTTTTTTTCTGATCATATTTATAATCACACACAATGCCAGCACAATCACGATTGCTACAATTACCTGAATTCGAATATTCATCATCTCACCTCTTACTTTCTAATTCGCTCAATTAAAATTGCTAAGGTCACCTTTATCATATAATAAACTGACTTTTTCGGCGATATGGAAGAAACTCCTCCTTCACGAGCTTTCATAATAACAGGAATTTCTTCAACATTCTTTTTCTGTCTCAAAATTGCAACCACACTCTCAGGTTCCGGATAATCTTTCGGGTAATCATATGCAAATATTTTCATAACGTCACGATTAACCATTCTCAATCCTGATGTTGGATCTGTAATTTTCTTTCCGGTCAGCAACTGAATAAGCACTGTAAAATATTTGATACCCATTCTTCTTGCTCCGGATGACTGAAAGCCTTCTTTATTAATAAAACGAGAACCAATTACCATATCCAGTCCATGTTCTTCAAGATAATCTGCCATTGTTGCCAAAAACTTTGGATCATGCTGACCATCTCCGTCCACCTGCACAGCCATATCATAGCCTTCTTCATAACCATATCGATAGCCTGTTTGCACGGCCCCGCCAATTCCCAGATTAATTGGTAAGTCTATATAATTATAACCATTCTTTTCACAAATTTTTTTCGTATCATCCGTAGAACAATCATTTATAATTACATAATCAAATTCCGGAGCATTTTCCTGAATCATTTTAATTGTTTTTTCAATATTTGCACTCTCATTATATGCCGGTATAATAATTAGCTTTTTCATACATACTCCTTAATCTATATTATTTGATTGCTGGCTTTTTGAATATAACTTTATCAATATCTTTGCAATCCATTTTGGCCAAAATCTACAATACATCTCATAATCTTCCGTACTTCTTACATTATCTCCTATGATAATTGATGTTTCTGACTCTTCATGAATACGATGTCCCATTTGAATTGTCGCGTCATAAGCAAACGTACCTTTTAATCTTGAAAGTCTTTCCCATGCTTCCCAATCTTCGCATGAACGGAAGTGCACTGTAAAAACAGGATTAGGCAGATTCTCCACTGCAAATGTAACAGATGGACAACAAATTCCACATCCAAATGCCAAACTGCGTCTTCTAATAAAGCGGCTAGTTTGAAATTTCTTTACTTTTAAAGGTGACAATAACATCCTCTTTACTTTTAACAGTTGATTGTTTTCAACCTTTTCCCCATTTCTAATTTCACAGTAATCCGAAAAATAAATCAATGGTTTTTTTGCAGATTCTAACATATTCACAGCATGCTCTGCATACTCTGGAAAATACACATCATCTTGATGAGCGATTGTTATATACGGTGTTCTACATTGTGCATATCCAAAATTCCAGTCTTGAACGATTCCTCCCTCTCCGTCATTCACTTTCAATGGTATCTCATGTTTTTCTGCGAGTGTCCGAATATAATCATTCGGTGTAGATGTTATCATAATAATATTTGATTTTACAGTTTGTTGTTTTAACGAAAGAATGCATTCTTCCAAATAAGCACTTTCTTTATATGCACATATTACAAATGTATGCTTCGCACTCATATCTCCCATTTTCCGATTCCTCTTCTAATTATTCTTTATCTATAGTAGTATACTTCGTCTCACTTTTTCTGTCAAACCCCCTGAAGATTTCCAAATATTTTAATGATTTTCTACTATTCCATGTTATAATAAAATCCACTTATTTAATAAAGAACAGGGGTAAATTATGTTTAAGAAATTTTGGTTGATAAAAGAAGATGACATTGGAAAACAAAGTGTATTTTGGAACATGATGTCCAGCGGTTTGAACTCTATTGTATCAATGCTATTGCTCTGGGTCGTAACTTTGCTGAATGGTGTATCCGATGCCGGGATATTTTCTTTGGGATTTTCTACTTCACAGATGATGTTGACAATTGGTAATTATGGAATGCGAAACTATCAGGCAACTGATGTGACAAATAAATATTCCATAAAAGTTTATGAAGCTTCCCGAATCGTAACAAATATCATTATGATGGTATCTGTATTAGGCTTTGTATGGTTTGAGGGTTATTACTTCGAAAAGGCACTAATTACTATTCTGCTGTGTTTACTCAAAGTTACAGATGCATTTGATGATGTTTATGGTGGATATTATCAGGTGAAAGGCCGACTGGATATTGCCGGAAAAATCATGAGCATTCGCATTGGCGCATATGTTCTTGGTTTTATACTTACACTTATTTTTACACACAACCTGATTCTAAGTTGTTTGATTTCCATTATAATTTCAAGTATCATATTAATTGTACTTATTCACTCAACGAAAATTATTATTCCTTTAGAAAAGCCTTCTTTTCAATGGAATAAAATTTGGAATCTGTTAACAGAATGTTTCCCATTGTGTATTAGTGCTTTTTTACTTATCTACATGGGTAATGCACCAAAATATGCAATTGATGCTTACCTTACTGCAAAAGATCAGGCTTACTACACTTATCTATTCATGCCTTGCTTTGTGACCAATTTATTTGTAGGTTTTGCTTTGCAGCCTTTATTAGTTCGTTTATCTAAATCCTGGGTCCATAAGGAATATCGCAAATTTATAAAATTATGCGGTTTAATTTTTGCTGGAGCGCTGTTCATCTCTGCATTAATCATCATTGCCGGAGCCATCCTTGGATGTCCAATATTATCTATTGTATTTGGTGTCTCCTTATCATCATATACGCAAGTATTGGTGGTATTATTGATTGGCGGTGCTTTCTTTGCTTTTGCAGTTATTGAACAAGTCATACTGACTGTAATGCGTAGACAAGTATATTTATTAATCGGTTTTGGAATTTCCAGTGTTATTGCTATGCTTATCTCCGGAATCCTTGTTAAGAAGTACGCTTTATTAGGTGCTGCTTATGCATATACTATTTCTGCCGGAACATTATTTCTTGTATTAGCATTTATGATTTTTATATTTTTATATCTTGAAAAAAAGAAAAACAAATAAAAAATATAGCATATGTTCGATAAAGGAACATATGCTATATTTTTTTATTTTTTATAAAATGCTTTTCCGATATCTTCTGGCGCTTTTCCACCTTTTTCTACTAATTGAATATGAATTGCCTCTACCTGACGTGCATATCCTTCACTTCCTGCTTTTTCTCCATTCTTTGCCCAACCAAGCCAGCCAAATTCACTGGAATGTACTTGATAATATACATCGTATTTTTCAGCCATTTCACCTGTAAGCTCAATACATATTGCTTCCATTTCTTTGTTTCTGCCTACAGTTCCACTTATAGCACCATTTGACACGTAATTTTGCCAGCCGATATCTTGAATATGACTTTTATACTTAATTTCGCCTGAATATTCTGGATATTGCAAATTTATCCTGATTGCTTCTACCTGCTTATTTTGCCCTGTTGTTCCTGCCAATTCTCCATTTTGTACTGCATCTTGCCATCCAATATCTTGCACATGCGTGCTATATTCTATATTTGTACTTTTCTTTTTAAACGAACTCTGTTCATTTTCTATTGTTGGCGTTCCTTTTGGCACAATTAACATCTGAATTGCTTCCACTTTAAGAGCATAGTTCATTGTTCCGGCTGTCTCTCCATTTTTTGCCCAACCGAGCCACCCCAAATCTTGTACATGCACCCGATAATATATATCATAATTATCTTTCTGATTTCCTGTAAGCTCTATTTCAATTGCTTCCATTCGACGGTTCTGCCCTGTTGTTCCCGCAATTTCACCGTCCTTATGATAATTTTGCCAGCCAGTATCCTGCAAATATGAACGATATTTCACTCCTAACAAATTAGATTTTACATTCAAAATCATTGCTTCTATTTTTTTATTCTGACCAGTTGTTCCTGCTATCTTGCTTCCCAGCACTTCGTTTTGCCATCCAACATCCTGTACATGTGCAGAATATCCAATTTTGACTGTATTAATCTGATATGGTGTCTCTGTTCCACCTGGTGCTGCTGATCCTTTTGGCAATAATGCAATCTGAACCGCCTGTAATGCGTAATTATATCCTTGCGTTCCGGCTAATTCTCCATTTTTTGCCCAATCCATCCAGCCAATATTCGTCACATGCACCCTATAGTAAAGATCATAATTTGATGCAGCATCGCCTGTCAGTTTTAATTTAATTGCCTCTAGATTTTTTGCTTGTCCAACAGTTCCTCCTACCTCTCCATTAGACACGCTATCCATCCAACCAATATCCTGTGCATGCACCTGGTATTCAACCCCTAAATTTGCAACACCCGAAATATTTATTTTCATTGCCTCCATTGGAAGATTTTTCCCTGTGGTTCCCATCATCTGTCCATTTTTAGCGCAATCCATCCAACCAATCTCACGTACATGTGCACTGTATTCTATTGCTCCTGCCAGTTCCGTTGGTACCGCTATTGCTCCACTACCTAATGAATTATCTGGTTTATTTTCATTTCCACCTGATTCTCCTGAGCCACCTGAATTTCCGGAACCTGTTAAGATTTTCTTCACGTACCCCGAACTAACATATGCATACATACTAGAAAAATCATAATTTCCTGCATCCGAAACAGTGGTACGATTTGTTGTTAACGCAGCATCACTTTGTACTTTATAAAAATTGCCTTGGCTTGAATCTAAAATAATAAATGCCTGATTTGAATAATTTTTTGTTGTGTGAATTACAGTAGATGAGCCATTCGCCTCTGTCCGAACATTTAAATCTGTATGTTCATTTCCTATCACATCTTTTATACCTATGGTATAACGATTACTGTCTTTATTCCCATATATTTTATCAATCATCCATGCAACATTGGCATTCTTTTCTCCCCAGTATGGATCTGACGCATATCTTACATTCATCCCGCTTCCTTTATTACCGAGATATCCCCCTGAATATACCCAGTTTTTAGGGTTTAGATATCTTTTTGACATATATGTCTCTGTAAATGTTTTAATACATGCATCAATACTTTCATATGCGTTTGCACTCTGTCCCGGAGCTGCATCCACAGCATTTAAGCCAAACAGATTGTTTTTCTCCTGTGCAATGCTACTTTTTCCCCACGCACTTTCATTTGCTGCAATTCCAACTGCAATTAATGCATTTACTCCGTATGTGTTTTGATAATTTTTAAACATATCCCCTGTATTACTCATTTTATATCCAGCTGCTTTGCTATTTATAATTTCATTTAATTGAGCTGCTGAATATACTGTTTTGCTTCGTAAAGGAAGATATTGATAATAATTATAATATGGTGAAGAGCTGTTAATCGAATTTGTTCTTACTCCTGCCTTATAATCATCCAGCATATTTGAAAATCTGTCTCTTGTATAGAAATAATGTCCGTCATAACTATAATATTGTACACCTTCTGACAAATACGATGGTGCCGGTCCGTTATCCAATGATGTGATATAATTTCCTTGTGTAATATTTGTCGTAATATTATGTATTAACCGACCTGCACTGACAGCATAATAACTGACAGATGATGCACTGTTCACACTTACAACCTGTACATCATTTGCATCAACTAGCCCTGTAACTCCTGATAACAAAAATTTCACTTTTCCATTTTCTGTCCCAAGATATGCTGCATCAGCACCATATGCCCCACAAGTATACCCGGCGTTACCGGTTCCAACTTCGGTGTATGTTGTTACCACTGCTCCTTTTGTATTAAAGTTAACTATCTTTCCATCATTACTCAATAAATCAATCTCAAGCAGTCCCGACTCATCCGGTGCTTCCGAAACATTACCTTCTTCATCCATACTCGTTATCGTTTCGTCTTCTCGTACTTCAAACTCTGCTGTGTTGGGTTCTCCTGAATTTGTAAATTCACCAGTAATATCTTCTGTTTCTTTTGTTGCCTCGTTTTCCGTCTTTTCCAAGCTACTATCCTCAGTTGCTTGGATTGATTCTTGATCAAAGTCAACCGCACCAACATCTATTCCACTGGCCATAACAGTTAGTATCAACATACATATGCTCAACATCCAACTTATTCTTCTTTTGTGTTTCATCAACTTCCTCCTCCCACTTTCCTACAATATTTATTCTAATTCCCATCTTAACATAATTCAACTTTTTCGTCATCTGTAAAGATAGCAAAAAGAACAGTTTCATCATCGAAACTGTTCTTTTAAATGCTAATTAATAGTTTTTGTCTGCCCAGTAACTATGGTTGGGGTTCCCAACTCATCTATTACATATATATGAACATTATAATCTCCTGGATTTTCTCCATAATCTGCTACATACAAATCCGTATAATAACTTCCATCATCTAGTTGATATAATTCTATCCACTGCAAATCACTCTGATCTGCTTCTTTCCATACTGCTGCCATAACAGACTGAATGTTCCCTGGTACGTTACTTATGTTAGTTACAGATATCGGTAAACTGCTATAATTATAATCATAATCACCTATTGACAACTCTGCTGCCGGAATATTTTCTTCCTGAACTGTCTGAGTTCCTATATCAGTCTCTACTTCTCGTATATCTCCCAGCTTCTCCATCATTTTTGATTTCTTCTTTAACTCTGACTCCATCTTATCGATTCCAAAACGTTCTGTTAATGTCTGAGTTGATGAAAATAAATTTGTACCCAGACCGAGACGATTTCCATCAATTTTAACTCCCAATGCAGCCAACGTTGTTGGGAAATTATCAAATGTTGTATAATTTCTCTTCTCTGTTGTTTCAAGTTCCGCTGCTGGATTAATATATGTAGTATAAACTTTTCTTATATAATCTTCGTCGATATCTTCACAAAAATCTTTATCCATCGTCGGATGATCTCCGGCAATAACAATCGTTGTGTTTTCATAAAAATCTTGTTGTTGAATCCAGTCAACCAATTCTTTCACCTGTCTGCTCGAACATGCCATAACATTTGCATACTGATTGTCTCCAAATTCATCTGTACACAATTCACATGGGTATCCATCTTCAAAATGTGTATCTACCGTCAACATTGTAAAATTAAATGGGGTGCTTTGCTGTGATAGTTCTGTTAATTTATCTTTTGCAAAGCTAAATAGCTTCTCATCTTCATATCCCCACCATACACGATAATCCGGTGGAATCAGACCATTTTCACTTGCATAGTTATAATCATAAATATTATAATTTCCATGCTCTGTAAAATATAATCTTCTTCCTCCAAAGGTTGCATCTGAACCAATCATAAGATTCTGGCAATACCCTGCACTCTCCAGAATATCACCTAACGTAACTGCTCCTGCAAAAAAATGTTCCTGTGTATTCATATCATTTCCATCAATGGAAATACTCAATGGTATACCTGACGTATGTGCAAACATAGCACCCATTGTCCATGTTGCACCTGTCATTGCATAACCGCCATTCAATTCTTTATCTTCCCCTGAAAAATCTTCGTTTTCCTGTGCTAACTCTGTAAGTTCCGGAATTACGTTCTTATCAAATGCACCACCATTTTCTTTGTCTGCATATGTCATTTCCATTGATTCTAAGAAGATATAAATTAAATTTCTCTTTTGCTCTGGAAATGTCAATGCTACATCGGCCGGGTCAACATAATTATCATCAATAAACGATGAATATGTGCTTTGTCCATCCACAAAACTTCCAACATCTAATTCATTCCATGCTCCATGCACTGAAACTCCACTTACAATTATCGGAACAATGATAGATGCCCCCATAACAACATACCAACGTTTTTTTGTTCTCCATGCAATAAATAAAATTACGACTAATAACAACATCAAAATAGCCGGTACTGCACATACATCCAGATATTCCTGAATCATTCCATCATTTGTTCCCTCTAATGGAGCTGTCATATGGTATACTAATTCATCCATTGTTAGATTTGTCCATGTTTTAAACATCCATTTAATACTAAAATATAACAATGTTCCTATAGTCGATAGTAATGCCCCTAAAATAGCTCCGATTATTAATAATATTTTCTTTACCTTTTCTCGAATCTCCACTTTCATCTTCTGAATTCTTCCCTATCTTTTCCTTTCTTACCCAATCTTTATACTAGGGATATTATCCCCCTCCGGAAACATAGACAACTGCGGACTCACCTTCGCAAATGTAGTCTCTCTGCTTTCCAATGCAGCCTCCTCTGTTCCGAACAGCTCATGATCTTTAAATCTTAACGCCCCACAGGCACCTATCCGCTGAACAATACATTCATCCCCATGACGGCCCATCACTTTGACTTTTGTTGCATATTTATTATCTTCTAATATGTAGCAAATATCTCCTGATACGTACTTCATTATTTCATCCTCTTTCTTGTACTCACATCAAAATTCAGTTGTATGATACAAATTTACCTATTGTAAATTCATTCTTCAACCAAATAACTTTACACATTCTTAAATACAATATCACATTTTCTTTAAAAAAGCAAAAACAGATGTGCTTTTTCACACATCTGTTTTTGCTTTTTAATTAGCAGTAACTAAAAAACCTTTTTCCTGTAATGTTTCTTCAATCATATCTAATGTTTCTTCACTGTCTGCCACAACTTTATGATAATGATAATTCGAGGTAATATTTTTCAATGGCCTTGACTTACCGCTTTTTATATCATCAATAAAGTCTTTTGCCTTTTTTCTGGAATTAATATTCAGTTCAGCTTCCATTTGTCCATATATTTTATGATTCACCATCACATTTGCCACAGTCCCACCAAGATCTACAATGGAATACAATTCTTCTTCTGTCTGTTCATCTGTATGCTGCACCTTAAATACTCTGCTTACACTGATTGGTTCATTTAAAAGATATCCTCTATGGGTTGATATAATATCATATCCCGCTGCCCGAATAAGTGCGATATCCTGTACAATGACCTGTCTGCTTACTTCAAATTCTTTTGCAAGCATAGTTCCCGATACCGGTACCTCATTCTTCCTGATCCGTTCAACAATTTGATTTCTACGCTCTGTTCCGGTCATAACTCCCTCCAAGACACTTTCTACTTATTTACAGCATGAAGGTTTTTCAGAGAAATATCCATAATTGGTGCTGAATGCGTCAGTGCACCGCTGGAAATATAATCTACTCCAAGTGCTGTCAAACGACCAATGTTTTCTTTTGTCACATTTCCAGAACACTCTGTCTCCGCTCTTCCGTCAATGATCTTGATTGCTTCCTGCATTTCTTCTGTTGACATGTTGTCTAGCATAATGATATCTGCACCGGCTTCGACAGCTTCTTTTACCATATCAAGATTCTCTACTTCTATTTCAATCTTACGTACAAATGGTGCGTATTCTTTAGCCATCTCTACTGCTTTTGTAACACTTCCAGCTGCCCCGATATGATTATCTTTTAAAAGTACACCGTCAGACAAATTGTAACGGTGATTGTATCCGCCACCTACACGAACTGCATATTTTTCAAAAATACGCATATTCGGTGTTGTTTTTCTTGTATCCAGCAATTTTGTTTTGCTTCCTTTGAGCAAGTCTGCTACAGAATGTGTATATGTTGCAATTCCGCTCATTCTCTGCAGATAATTCAATGCAACACGTTCCCCTGACAGAAGCACACGGATATCTCCATATACTTTTCCCATCAGCTGTTTGTTTTTCACTTCGTCTCCATCTTTGCAATAGAATTCAACTCTTACCTTATCATCAAGAAGCTCAAATACTCGTTTAAAAACATCTAATCCTGCAATCACGCCGTCCTGCTTGCAAATTAAATCCACTTCTCCGTCTACAGCCTCTCTCATAACAGCATTTGTTGTCACATCCTCGCTTGATATATCCTCACGTAATGCCTCCAGAATTAACTGATCTACCTGTAATGTTGTTGTAATCTTATTCATGTCGTTTCTCCATTCTATACATAATTTTTCTCTGATTTTATAATTTTAAAACTTCATCAACTTTTACGCTCTGATTTTTTCGTCCTCGGATTCTTCTGCTTCCACATATGGTGTAAATGGATTTTCTCCACCGCAAATCTTCGTTGCTGCTCTCTGCGCAAATACAAGGCTTTCTAACAAAGAATTGCTTGCGAGACGATTTGCCCCGTGAACTCCATTACAGCTTGTCTCTCCGACTGCATATAAATGTGCCATGGAGGTTCTGCTGTCTGAATCAACCCATACACCACCCATAAAGTAATGCTGTGCCGGAACAACGGGGATACATTCTTTTGTGACATCGTATCCTTCCTCCAGACAATGCTGATAAATATTTGGAAAATGATTCAAAATTGTCTCTTTATCGATGTGCTCCATTGATAACCAGACATAATCTGTTCCATCTTTCTGCATTTGTTCATGAATTGCTTTTGTCACTACGTCTCGAGGAAGCAATTCATTTACAAACCGCTCCATATTCTTATTATATAATACAGCACCTTCACCTCGTACAGATTCGGAAATCAAAAATCTTCTTCCTGGCTTTTTGGAATATAATGTAGTCGGATGAATCTGTACATAATCCAAATGCTCCAGACGTATTCCATGCTTTTTGGAAATATCCAAAGCATCTCCGGTAAGATGTGGGAAGTTTGTGGAATGTTTATATAATCCGCCAATTCCGCCACTGGCCCATATTGTATCCGGTGCGTAGATTTCAATTAAATCTCCGGCTTTTTCTGCTATGATTCCTTTGCACTCACCATCTTCTACCAATATGTCTGTCATCGTTGTATATTCATATATTGTTACATTATCCAGCTTTTTCACCTGTGCAAGTAATTTACTCGTAATCTCTTTTCCTGTCACATCCTCATGAAACAGAATACGCGGCTTGGAATGTGCTCCTTCTCTTGTGTATGCAAACTCTCCACCTTCCAGACGTTCGAAATCCACACCATATTGTACCAGTTCTTCAATGATTTGGCTAGAGCTTCGAATCATAATATCAACAGACTCTTTACGATTCTCATAATGTCCTGCCTTCATTGTATCTTCAAAGTAACTGTCATAGTCATCCTTATCATGGAGTACACAAATTCCTCCCTGTGCCAAAAAAGAATCACTGCTCTCCAGATCTGCCTTTGTGATCATAACTATTTTTTTATCTCTTGGCAGATTCAACGCACTGAACAATCCTGCAACTCCTGTTCCTACAATTACAACATCTGCATCTATTCTCATCACGAAACCTCTTTCTAATATGCTGAATTTATTGTACAAAACTCCATCTTTGTTTGATTCATTTCTCTGCACATTTATTGTTGCTTACCTTATCTCTGCTAAGCAGTCACGCATATTGTTGTCATTATAGCATCCACCTTTACATCTGACAAGACAGATGTTGTACAAATCTTTACAGGTATTTTACACATTCATATTTCATTTTATACAAAATAATCTTTCTATTTTTTAAACTGCGAAACATATAGCAAACTCTTATAAATTGAAAAATGAGAATACAGTTTCCTGCATTCTCATTTTATATCTTATTTTTTATTCTACTTTATTTCTCTTACCGTCGTATTTATTGTCTTTTGATAGTTTTCAGCTATTTGCAATCCTTCTACAAATCTGCATGCCTGTTCATAATAGTAATTAATTGCCGTACGAAATACATTTTGTCGCTTACCCTCCAGAAGATCTTTCCCAAATACAATCTCCCGCTGATATGGAACTTTCCTGGAATCATACTTCACATAATTTTGCTGATTATCCAAATTCACAATTAACTGTATATCTTTTCCTATTGTAAGGATATTTCCATCTCTTGTAACCTGTGCCTCCTGCATATAATCACCCTACCAGTATTTTTCCTTTTTCCAGATTTTCTTTCCCTGCTGAAACAATTTCAGATATTCTATTTTCTGCACAACTGTTTGTTTGATCTCTACTGCTCTTTTTTCCGACATGTCCGTATATGTCAGTAACAAACTCTGTACTTTATCTGGAAAACCATCTAATTTATCTAAATTCAGGCATTTATTATTTTTCACATATCGAAGCATATCTGCTTCCCTCTTGCAAAACGAATTCACACGAATATCTAACAGATTTTCTTTTTGAGGAATGATATCAGTAGCATAAAATAATGAGTTTCCTGTATCAAAAATCGGAGCCATCGCAACCAGCTTACCAACTTCTGAATCATATAAAAATCCAAAATTATTAAAATGTCGGTCTACATTTGTCAAAATGAAGTCGGTCATAATTGTATATTCCAATTGATCCCGCACTTCATTTTCGTCCATTCCTAATTTTACTGCCTGTTCAATGATTGCCTCATACGAAGACAGTTCATTCGGTATTTTATAGTTTTTTATCAATTGATATGCTGATACAAACTCATATCTGGTTGAAGTAAACAACGGATTTAACGAACAAGGGATTTCTTTACCTTCTATTTTTGTTGTCTCAACTTCATACGTAACATAATTCTTCCACCCTGACTGTTTATGTAGAGTAGTCGCAATTACTTCGTTTACCGCCTGTTGTGCATAATCATTTGCACTTAATTTCATCAGGTATCGGATATCATTTTTTATAATCCACTTTTTTTTCATTTCTCCCGTAACCGAAGAGGATGGGGAGAATTTTGAAATATTGGCATTAATATCTATTTTCTCCGAATCAGTCAAAAGCAATCCCAATTCGTCTGAGAATGCATTTTCATAAAAATTCAAATTTTTCCAATATAGTTCTTTCCCTAATGGCTGCATCCAATAATGGTCTGTGAGACTTAATCCATACCCCGATAACATCAAGGACAGATTGGACTCCTCATGCAGAAAATTTAACGCCTGCTGTATTCCTCTTCTCGAATCCGGGATTGCTCTCGATTCCCACCAGGACAATATGCTATTGGAGCTGTCTTCACTACAACCAACTGGTAATTCTTTTGGCAAATACACAGCCAACACGTGTTCTATCTTTCCGGAGGTCAAATCAATTGCAACCATAGCCACATCCAGATCTTTATGTTTTAACACAAAGAGATTATTCGGAACATTGGATTCTATTGTACTCATGATTTCCACCTCCGTCATTTTTAACTACCTAGCAGATTTCTGCTCCTGCCGGCATCTCTTTCTCCGGTACCATAAGTGCCAGATTGCCTTCTGCGTCTTCTGCACACAGAAGCATTCCTTCTGACAGTACTCCTGCCAGTTTTGCAGGTTTCAGATTTACAAGAACCATAACTTTCTTGCCAACCATTTCTTCTGCTGAATAATGTCCTTTGATTCCTGAAACGATTTGTTTTACTTCGCTTCCGATTTTAACCTGTGAACAAAGCAGTTTTCTTGATTTCTTCACTTCTTCACATGCAATGATCTCGCCAACCTGGAACTGCATCGCTCCGAAATCATCAAATGTAATTTCTGGTTTTGCTTCGATATCAATAACTGCCTCTTCTTCTTTTTCTTCTTCAACCGGTGGGTGAAGTTCTGCAACCTTCTTCATAACCTCTTCTAAATCCAGTCTCTGGAATAAAATCTCTGGTTTGTCAGTTACATTACCATTTCCAAGCTGCTCTAAAATCTTCTTGCTTGTAGAAGGCATGAAGGACTCCAGAAGTTCTGCTCCTGCTGAAATTCCCTGAATCAGATTCCACAGAACTGTCTCAAGACGATCTTTCTGTGCTTCATCTTTTGCAAGTACCCAAGGCATTGTTTCATCAATATATTTATTACAACGTTTAAACAGATTGAAGATTTCTGTAATCGCATCTGCTACGCGAAGCTCATTCATTTTTGCTTCTACGGCTTTTGGTGTTGCTTCCATAACTGCTTTCAGATCTGCATCTACATCTCCAGATACTCCCTTATCTGTTACAGAGCCACCGAAGTATTTGTTTGTCATGGATACTGTACGGTTTACCAGATTTCCAAGTGTATTTGCCAAATCTGAATTCATACGCTCTACCATCAGTTCCCATGAAATAACTCCGTCATTCTCAAATGGCATCTCATGAAGTACAAAATAACGAACTGCATCTACACCAAAGAAATCTACCAGTTCATCAGCATAAAGTACATTTCCTTTCGATTTACTCATCTTACCATCTCCCTGAAGCAGCCATGGATGACCAAATACCTGTTTTGGAAGTGGAAGATCAAGCGCCATCAAGAAGATTGGCCAGTAAATTGTATGGAAACGGATGATATCTTTACCGATCAGATGTAAGTCTGCCGGCCAGTCTTTTTTAAACTGTTCTGTGTTTTCTCCGTCACAGTCATATCCGATTCCTGTGATATAGTTTGTCAAAGCATCCAGCCATACATATACAACATGTCTCGGATCAAAATCTACCGGGATTCCCCATTTAAATGAAGTTCTTGATACACATAAATCCTGAAGCCCTGGAAGGAGGAAGTTATTCATCATCTCATTTTTACGAGATACCGGCTGAATAAATTCTGGATGTGTATTAATGTGTTCGATCAGTCTGTCTGCATATTTGCTCATTTTAAAGAAATATGCTTCTTCTTTTGCAGGCTGAACCGGACGTCCGCAGTCTGGACATTTTCCATCTACAAGCTGTGACTCTGTAAAGAATGACTCACATGGTGTACAGTACATACCTTCATAATGTCCTTTGTAGATATCTCCCTGATCATACAGTTTCTTGAAGATTTTCTGTACCTGTTTCTCATGTTCTTCATCTGTCGTACGGATAAATTTATCATAAGATGTATCCATCAAATCCCAGATTCTCTTAATCTCACCGGATACGTTATCTACAAATTCCTTTGGTGAAATTCCGGCCTCTTCTGCCTTCAGTTCAATCTTCTGTCCATGTTCATCAGTTCCTGTCTGGAAAAACACATCGTATCCCTGACTTCTTTTGTATCTTGCAATTGCATCTGCAAGTACGATCTCATATGTGTTTCCTATATGCGGTTTACCCGATGTATAGGCAATCGCTGTTGTAATATAATATTTCTGTTTATCTGCCATCGTGCTCTCTCCTTTATTCCTTCAATGTTTTTAAAATCAGTACGGAATGTCGTCCCATGTTTACAACAACTTCTCCGTCCTGCACAATATATTCATCATACCCTGTTGTAAATCCTTCTTCGTATGTATACATCAAACGATACATACGGGTATTTTGTGGTACTTCTGCAAGCCACACCGGAACTGTTATTTCTTTCAATTCTTTACTGTTGTTCAAGATTACAACAATCTGTTCATCATCCTGAAAACGTCCATATGCCAACACATTATTTTTCCATGTAAGCATCTTGATCGAACCTGTTCTAAGGATTTCCTGTTCTTTATGAATACGGATCATCTCTTTATGAAAATTCAATAATCGTTGATTTTCATTACCCCACGGGAATGTACGGCGATTATCCGGATCTGTAAATCCGACAACTCCAACCTCATCTCCATAATAGATGGTCGGTGCTCCAACCCAGGTCATCTGTACTGCAACTGCCTCACAGAATACAGCCTCGTTAATTCCTTCTTCTGCTGCCTTATATCCAAGCTGTTCTACTCGACCGGCAATATGATTTGTTCTTGTGAGGAATCTGGAATGGTCATGGTTGGATAATTCGTTCATTGCAACCTGCAAAGATGGTGTCAGCATGCATGCCATAAAATGCTTCATTGAATTCACAAATATCTCTGCATTACCCCACAGATCAATACGGCGCTCATTACTGTGCTTCTCCATACCTGTCAAAAACCAGGTCAGTGGCTCCATAAATGCATCATAGTTCATGACGCTGTCCCACTGATCCCCCTGAAGCCATTCTCCCGGATCTCCATAATGCTCTGCAAGAATCAATACATCCGGATTCACACTCTTCACCTGTTTACGGAATTCTTTCCAGAACATGTGATTATATTCATTGGAATATCCAAGGTCTGCCGCAACATCCAGACGCCATCCGTCAATATTATACGGCGGAGATACCCATTTTTTACCGATATCCATAATATATTGCACCAGTTTTGGTGAATCTTCGTAATTTAATTTTGGAAGTGTGTCATGCCCCCACCAGCCATCATAATTATAATTATATGGCCATGCGCTTTCCTCTTCCTTGAAGAAATGGAAGAAGCTGCGGTACGGACTCTGTGAACTTACAAAAGCACCCTGTTTATCCTGATAAGCCGGTTGCTGCTCATAAATTCTCTCTCGGTCCATCCATTTATTGAAAGAACCACAATGATTGAACACACCGTCCAGTATCACTCGCATGCCTCGCTTATGCATCTCATCTACCAATTTTGCAAACAATGCATTGCTGGCTTCCAGATTTTCTTTATCGCCTGTGCGGATTTGATATTTCGTAGCATGGGTATTGTCCATATCCCCTTCTGCCAGAACCTCTCCGCCATCTTTAACAATCTTTCCGTAATGTGGATCAATGTAATCATAATCTTGAATATCATATTTATGGTTTGATGGAGATACAAACAATGGATTGAAATAGATTACTTCGATTCCCAAATCCTGAAGATAATCTAATTTATCCATAACTCCCTGCAGGTCTCCGCCGTAGAACCGGCGGATATCTGGTGTTGCCGGTATAGAGCCCCAATCTTTGACCTGCTCACATGGTGCTCCGATATAAATATATTCCCTGTCTTCCACATCATTTTGCGAATCGCCATTATAAAAACGATCCACAAAAATCTGGTACATTACTGCACCTTTTGCCCAATCTGGTGTGGAAAATCCAGGTACAATCTTAAAATCATAGTAATCGACAATACGATCTGACACCCCGCAGCGATTATAATAACAGATTTCTCCGCCACGCTGGATTTCAAAACAGTAAACCAATGGATCCTCATCCAGTGTCCACTGTATTTCCCAAAAATCAAAATTTTCTATACTATCTGCCTTCTGCATCGTATATCTGGCTTTTTCTTCACCAACGAGCAGAATCACATCTGCGACATCATTTTCTGCTGTTCGAAACCGTAGTGTAACAGTTTCTCCTGCCTTTGGTTCGGCAGGCATCACATAAGACGAAGTCCCATCACAGAACAAAGCGTCTCTTCTCATAACTCTAACTCCTCTCAACTACCGTACACATTATTTTTCAAAAAGTGCTTCAAACTCACTTCTTGTAAGCTTTTCTTTTTCTAACAGTAACTGAGCACAGGACTCCAATACTGGATGGTATTCGTCTAACAGAGCTTTCGCTTTTTCATAACAGTCATCTATAATGCGTTTTACTTCTTCATCAATTGTTGCTGCAACCTTCTCACCATATCCCCTTGATGAAGCATGACCGAAATCTCTTCCGATAAATACTTCGTCACTGTCATTATCATAATTAATCAGACCAAGCTTTTCTGACATACCGAATTTCGTGATCATTGATTTTGCAATTGCAGTTGCCTGTTTAATATCCTGGGATGCACCCGTTGTGATATCATCAAATATCTGTTCTTCTGCTACACGACCACCCAGTGATACGATAATTTCCTGTAACATATGTCCTTTTGTATTGAACATATCATCTTTTTCCGGAAGTGGCATTGTGTAACCACCTGCACCACCTGTCGGTACGATAGATACGCTGTATACAGGTCCTACATCCGGCAGCACATGGAAGAGAATTGCATGACCTGCTTCATGGTACGCCGTAATCCTGCGTTCCTTCTCAGATACAATACGACTCTTCTTCTCAGGTCCGATACCGACTTTTACAAACGCATGACGAATATCAGCCTGTTGAATATACATACGGTTTTGCTTTGCTGCGAGAATTGCCGCTTCATTTAACAGATTTTCCAGGTCTGCTCCGGTAAATCCGGCTGTTGTCTGGGCAATCTGTTTCAAATCCACGTCATCTCCAAGTGGCTTATTTCTTGCATGAACTTTAAGAATCTCTTCACGGCCCCCGACATCCGGACGGCCAACAATAACATCTCTGTCAAATCTTCCCGGACGAAGGATTGCAGGGTCCAGAATATCTTTTCTGTTCGTTGCAGCCATTACGATGATTCCTTCATTAACTCCGAAACCATCCATCTCTACAAGCATCTGGTTCAGTGTCTGTTCTCTCTCATCGTGACCGCCACCGAGACCACTTCCACGTCGTCTTGCCACTGCATCTATCTCATCGATGAAAATGATACATGGTGCATTTTTCTTTGCATCCTGAAACAAATCTCGCACACGTGATGCACCGACACCGACAAACATCTCCACAAAATCAGAACCTGAAATTGTAAAGAATGGTACTCCGGCTTCTCCCGCAACAGCTTTTGCCAACAATGTCTTACCTGTTCCCGGAGGTCCCTCAAGCAATACACCTTTCGGAATTCTTGCTCCGACTTGAACATATTTTTTTGGATCTTTCAGGAAATCTACGATTTCTTCAAGTTCTTCTTTTTCCTCTTTTAATCCGGCAACATCTTCAAATGTTACTTTCTTTTCACCAGGAGCACTCATCTTCGCACGACTCTTCCCAAAATTCATGGCTTTTGCGTTCGAACCGCCTCCTGCCTGTCTGTTCATTAACATAAACAAGAACATCACAACTAATGCCGTCAACATAACCGGCAATACTGTTGTCTCAAAAATTCCTGCTTCCGCTACATCCGGCATCTTATAATCTATATCATATTTACTGAGAAGCTCCTGCACCTTATTCACATCTGATACATTCACTTTCCCTGCTGAGCCACTATTCTTTAACACAAATGACACTGAGCCGGTTGGTACAGTCCGGTTCTGGTTAATTGTTACGTCACTGATGTTGCTATCCTGGACTTCCTGTACAAATCTTGTGTAAGTCACTTCCTGCCCCTGAGCCTGGATCCGGCTTGCAAACCAAAGTGCAAAAAGCACTGCTATGATGACTACAAAGAATGTTACGCCAGTGCCTTTATACTTCTTGCTGTCATTATTCAATTTAATATGCTCCTCTCTACTCCAGACCTTCCACTACTCCGATGAAAGGCAGGTTTCTATATTTCTGTGCGTAGTCCAGACCATATCCTACTACGAACTCATCTGGAATATTAAATCCAACATAATCTACTTTCACGTCTTTCACGCGACGTTCCGGTTTGTCTAATAATGTACACAAATGAACGCTTTTTGGATTTCTCTTCTTCAAAATATCAATCAGATAGTACAATGTACGTCCGGAATCAATGATATCCTCTACGATCAACACATCTTTTCCTTCAATTGCTTCATCCAGATCTTTCACGATTTTTACAACTCCGCTGGATTTTGTATCATCGCCATAACTGCTGACACTCATAAAGTCCATCGATACAGGCACAGAAATTCTCTTTGCCAATTCACACATGAAGAAGACTCCGCCTTTCAGTACGCAGATTAAATGTACCTGCTTTCCTTCATAATCTTTACTAATCTGTTTTCCCAGCTCTACGATTCTCTCGTCTACAGCTTTTTCAGATACTAACTCTCGAATTGTTTCTGCCATTTTCTTTTCCTCCATCACTTTTGTATGTTTCTACTTCAATTTGTAGAATCCACTTAGTTGACTGCTTCACTTGATAAGCCTGGCTCATCCGGTGTCCCAAAACCCATAAAATATCATTGTTCTCTGCGAGCAACAATTGACTGTCTCTTACCTCTTTCGGGATTTTTTCATCTACAAACCAACTCTTTAGTTTTTTTTGATGACCTTTTTCATCAATTACAATATTATCGCCTGCCTGTCTTGTTCTAATATACAGACTGCTCTTTATTATATCATAATCAAACCATTTCGTGTATATTTTTTGTGGTATATCCTTTATTGAAAGATTTTTAGGCTTTTCCAGTATTTTACATCGAACTTTAAGATTCCTGTCTGCAAGTATGATTTCCCCCGGAATGTTCAATTCACTCATGCATTCCTGCATGATTTCTGCTTTCTTTTCTTCCCCGGACGAATATGTTCTTCTTTTCTCTAACCGGATTCCTTCATAATTTCGTTTTGCATGCATTTCATAAGGAAGATCCAGTGTCCGTCCTACTTGCTTATTCATTAACTCCATCATCACATCGACATGTTTGTGGCTCAAATCTCTTTTTTTGCCCCCCACTTGTTCCATGCCTTTTCGGATCACCATTTTCTTTATCAATTCCGGAAATGTTTCAAAGGAATTTTGCTGAATTTGAATCCAACATGCTTTTTCAGAATGTTCCTGTACACATTCTTGATATGCAGCCTCCACTTGTTCCTGCATATATTCCTGGAGCTCCCATATCTGCTCCATTGTTTCATTCATATGCCGGACTGCAGCCGAATTGACCTGTTCTTCTAAAATCGGGAGTACCAGATGCCGCAATTTATTTCTTGTATAATCTGTCCCTGCATTCGTTTCATCAATACAATAGGATTGCTTTCTCTTGGAAAGATATTCTTCAATCTCTTTTCTGTTCATACATAGCAGCGGACGGATAAATTTTCCATTAACCGGACGGATTCCTCCTAGTCCGTCTAACCCGGTTCCTCGTGACAGATTCCAAAGCAGTGTCTCTGCATTATCATTTTGATGATGTGCTAATGCAATTTTATTTCCTCCGTATTTTTGGCACACACTGTCAAATGCTTCTCTCCTCACCATTCTCCCGGCTTCCTCCAAAGATTGTTTCCTCTTTTTCGCAATTGATTCCAGATTCACACGGAAAATTTCCAATGGGATTCGATGCTGCTCGCATAATGCTTCTACAAATCGCTGATCTTGGTCTGCTGCCTCTCCTCTAAGCCCATGATGTACATGCACTGCAATTAAATCAAACCCTATTTTTTCTCTCAATTCTAAGAGCATCAAAAACAGGCATACCGAATCTGCACCTCCCGATACACCTGCAATCACCTTATCGCCACAGGTGAGCATATGATATTTTTGGATAAATTTTTCTATTCGTTTCATAAGTAAACTATACTCAATCTCCCCGAAAAATGCAACAATCCCTTAATATTTCCAAATTCCGATAACCAATACGGTCATATCATCTTCAGGCGGTTTGCCTGTCCAATTCAATACTTGTTTTAAAATGTGTTGTGCCATTTCTTTCGGATTTATGATTGCAGTTCCTTTTATAATCGTTTCCAATAACACATCCTGCTCCCCTACCGGCAGCGCATCCATAATTCCATCGGTAACCATAATCACAAAATCACCATCTTCCAACTGTCTTTTTGCGTGATCTACGTCCAGCTTATGAACCACTCCTATCGGCAGACTAGTTGAACGCAAGTGCTCGATGCTATCTTTCTTTTTAATAAATGTCGACGATGCGCCGGCTTTTAAAAACTCACATATGCCGCTATACAAATCAAACACACACATATCTATTGTAGAATAATGTATCTCTTCCCGTCCCATTACCAGTGTTGTGTTAATCATCTGAATTGCCATTTTCTCAGGAAATCCTGCTTCAAGCAACTCCTCCAATAACTCAATCACCAATGTACTC
Organism: Ruminococcus sp. B05; assembly: GCF_003628495.1. Lineage (NCBI taxonomy): Bacteria > Bacillati > Bacillota > Clostridia > Eubacteriales > Oscillospiraceae > Ruminococcus > Ruminococcus sp. B05. Next base: position 89,900 of record NZ_RBZR01000010.1, read on the forward strand.
TCGCGGCATGCCCGCTCTCCCGAACCCATTCCGTCTGACAATGCAACTCCCTGCTTTCCTCCCGGAAGATCCAGCATCATAAAATTATCGCCTGATATTTCACAGCTTCCTTTTCCGACTTTTGCAACTCCCTGCAACGTGTAATATTCCGGTCCTTCCATGCATACTACCGTAATGTATTCCCGACCCATTATTTGTGCCTGTTCCTTTGCGGGAGTTAGTTTTCGTCTGGCTGCAATCGAAATTTCTTTCACAATCTCACGGACTGTAAAACATTGCTCATACATTGCTCTTGCAGTTACATGGATTTCATATTTTCCTTCCGAATTCATAAAAAAATCAGTTTTTAACACCCGGACTCCTTTTTTCTTTAGTGCCTCAATAATTCTTTTTTCCAACCATTCATCATGGAAAATACTATCCTCCATTTCCTTTGCGGTCTGACGTATCATTTCGGCAAATGTGTCCATCTGGATCGCACATCCCTCCCTGCTTAATGCCATCCTGTTTGTCCACATCATGTTCTGCCGGGCCGCTTGAAATGCCTCTAACATTTCTCTTAGAAATCGCGGAGCACGAATACAGCACTGTTTCAGCTTACGCTTCGTTTCTACATTCATTTCATCTCCATAATTATCTACCGCCGATAATATTTCATACCCCATCTGGCATGTGTGTACATAATTTTCTCCCCAGCACCAGTCTCTTTTTTCACATTTTGCGCAGACATGCTCTTTCACTTGAGCAAACATCGCATCAATCTCATCATTTGTAAAAGATTTTTTCTTATTTTCCATTTTCAGAAATGTATTCGCCAATTGTGTAAGTGAATCTGCAAACTTTTCTATCTGTGCCACGTATGGGCTTGTATGAAGCATCTGTCCTTCTTCCATTTTATTATGTCACCTCCAAAAAGAATGTGCTTTGCACATTCAAGCACCTGCGGCGGCCGCTTGCGACATTTACATTGTACGACGCAGTGCGTATCCTGCCGGAGGATTTTTATTACATAAGAAATAAATTTTCCTAATGTAATAAAAAACTCCGGAGTTCTCTCCGGAGTTTTTCGTTCGTGTTTTTATTTTTCTATATTCAATTCGTCTGCTTGAAAAGGATCTCATTCGGATCCACTAAGCCCAGTTTATCTTCCGCAACTTCTCTTATGTAATCATCAGTCTTAACATAATCCTGATATTCTTTTATCTCTTTTGACCGTTCTTCCTCTTTCTTTATCTGGGCTTCCAATTCAGCTTCCTGCTGTTTATAGTCTTGATTTTTTGAATAAATAGAGATGGAACCTATGCCAAATACTAATGTTAACACTGCCAATCCTACGCAGATTATCTGTACACTTTTCATATGCGGACGGGCTGTTCTTTTTTTCTTATGGCCCTGCTTTCCTGCTTTTTTATTATTCATAACTGCACTCACCTTACTTTGCGAACTACATGTTACGTCCCTTCTACTTTTCTATACCTCTGCTTGTGTTTTTATAATATCTGGTTTAATGTTTATTTTCAAGTAATTTTTACATATTTCTTAATAAATTGTTACATTGACATTACCGTTCACTCCCGTGTCAATCACTACGCTGATTGGCACGAAGGATACACATCAGAAAACTTTTCGTTTCACAAGCCATGCACTTACACTTCCCAAAATCACTCCCAGGAGGAAAAACCATCGTATCGTTCCATGCGTTGTGCGATACATCTGTCTAAACAAATAACCCCCGGTTCCCATCCAGAACAAAAAATCTTCCAAATTTATCATTACAATTGAATGTCGTATTAACTTTCTCATCTGGATCAACACTTGATAAACAATAAATAAAATGCAGCCAGACAGCCACGCATAGAAAAAAATAACAGCTTCTGTTCTAATTCCAAGCATCATAGGCATTTCCTATTTAAATAATTTTGTAAACAAATTTTCATTTGGATGCCCTGTTTGATTTGTATCGGAATAAATAATACTGTCTATATTGCCGGCAATATCTATCTCTCCCTTTTCCACGCTAAGCCTATTTACATGCAGGTCCGTACCTTTGACCAGCAACATGCCTTGTTCGGTCTCAAGCACAACTTCATTTAAATCAAAGGATAATACGTCAAGCACACCAGTCACCATACTTGTCTTTCGATTATTGATGACCAGCTTGTGTGCCTTTGCAATCTGCCTTTCTTCCACACAAACTCCCCCTCTCTCAATATCTCCAAAGCATGTTTTCCATGTCTGGATATGTCAGGAGTTTCTCAACCTTTCGAGATTGAAAGTATCTCCATTCAAATATATATGAAAGAGTTTTAAATTTTATGTCTTTTTATTTTTTACAAATAACGGAACAAATCTTTTGCTTCTTCTTTCTTTGTTGTATCCTGAATATCCAAAACTTCTACTTTAACCGTCTTTGTTCCAAACTGGATTTCTATAATATCTCCGACCTTTACCTTTACAGAAGCTTTTGCGACAACTCCGTTCACCAGAACTCGTCCCGCGTCGCAGGCTTCATTCGCAACTGTTCTTCGTTTGATCAAGCGGGAAACCTTCAAAAACTTATCTAATCTCATCTTATCTTTCCTTTTCTTTAATCCCTTTTTTAGGAGAAAGAGGCAGAGGATATAACCCTCTGCCTCTTTCTCCTTTATTTACAAGGCATCCTGCGATGCCTGCTTTTCATCTATTCGTCTTAGTTTACAGCATCTTTCAGAGCTTTTCCAGCTTTGAATTTTGGTGCGTTGCAAGCGCTGATTGTCATAGGCTCACCTGTCTGTGGGTTCTTACCTGTTCTTGCTGCTCTCTTGCTTACTTCAAATGTTCCAAATCCAACTAACTGAACTTTCTCTTCTTTTTTCAGTTCTTCAGTAACAACATCGATAAAAGCCTTTACTGCTTTTTCTGAATCTTTCTTAGAAATTTCTGCTCTTTCTGCAATTGCTGCGATTAATTCTGTTTTGTTCATATGAATATTTCCTCCTTTTTATTATAGTAGAATTCTAATTCTAACCGGGTAAAGGCTCTTCTTCGCCGTTTCTCGGCTTTGCCCTTAGATACTGTTATACAATTTCCACTACTATTTGTCAAGCATTCTACGCTTAAAAAACGGCGAAAACACGTGGTTTTTGCCGTTTTTTCCACCTCCTATAACCGAAAGTCAAATATCACTTCTAAAAATCGTAGTTTTTCCTGATTTTGAGCTACTGCAAGCTCAAGTTTTTCGACATTTTTCTCTGGCATCCACGCCTTATTGGAATGATAATAAGCATTCACAATTTTCCAAAATTTCTCCGGATAAGCTATTTTCAACGCAATATATTCTAGTTCTTCTTTCTGCAGTGTCCTCACACTGTTATACCGGCTTAAAATTTCATTTCCAAGTACAACACTCCAATGATATTTTTCCATAACTTTCCGCAAAAAATAATACAAATCCAACACCTGCACGTCTCTTCTAAAATGTTCAAAATTAGTTGTCACAACCTTTTGCGGAAGCAAGAGCACATTATGATAATTGTAATCTCCATGGATTAACAAACCTTCTTCAACACTCGATTTATAAAGCTCATCATATTTAGAATTTGCAAGACGCTCCTCCACCGCTTTTCCTGCCTCATACATTTGCTCAAAGGATTTTAAATACATTGCTTCAAATGTCCCTTTATTCACGCGTTTTCGCACAAATGCCCTCACCTTTTTCAATTCGCGGTTATGACATATCATTTCTTCTTTCAAATGTCTTCCCGCCGGCGGCCGTATCTCCTGTTTTTCCTCTACACTGCATATGTCTCTCCATTTCATATCTAGGTGCAAGTGTGCCAGATTTTCTGCTGCCATAAGCACATCTGCTTCACGCCGCACCTCACACTCTCTCCCGTCATACCATTTTTTCAGCAGATACCGGCTTCCATCTCTTGCGGTACTGACCAATTTATTTTCCGAATTCAGTATCGGTGTGTCCACATATTTGCCACTCTCTTCAAGCTGACATAATAGCGTATAAAATAAGAGGGCACGTCTGTCAGAGATTTTTGTCTCTTTTAACAGCATCGTTCCCTCTTTCGTGTTGATAAAAAACGCACCCCTGATTTTACGGGTGCTTTCTGCCTCAATTGGATATTGTTCTAAGATTTCTAATTCACTTTCTCTCATTGCTGCCCCCTACATTACACGATTCATAACTCTTTTTAATCTATGTAAGAGGCAGCCAAAGTATTCTTAAAGTCCAAGCCTTTCTTTTACATACTCACAAAGCAGCTCTTTTTTATTACATTGTGGATCATCAATAACCCACTCCAACAGCTCATTCAACATATTGCCAAGTTCTCTTCCCGGCTTCATGCCAATCTCCATAAGATCCTTGCCCGTAACTGCAAGGTCTCTAAGTGTCACACAATGCTCCTTGATCAAAGTATCCTGATAAATCTCTCGCATTGCAATGATATTTTCAATCTTTGCACGTCGCTGATATGAACTTTGTGCTTTCACATCCGCCATACGAACTGCCAGATAATATGGAAATAATTCTACTCCTATACGATTCATGGCACGCCGTACATTCGGTCCTGTCGCCTCGATACGATAATCATGATAACATACCAGTTTTGTTACTTTTTTGATCGTATCATTATCCATCTTCAGGCGCTGCATGATGGAACGGGCTTTCTCCTCACTGCCGATTGAGTGCTCTTTAAAATGATCTTGTCCGTTTTCATCTGTCGTTTTTGCAAATGGTTTTCCCATATCATGGAATAACATCGTCAGACGCAGTATCTTATCCTGCTTTACATTCATGATCGCATGAAGTGTATGCTCTGCCACATCATACATATGATGCGGTGTGTGCTGCTCCACCCCGACCATACGGTCCCATTCCGGAAGAATCACTCTTGTGATTCCCAACTCGTATGCATCCTTGAGACGCTCCGGATGATCTGACATAAGCAGCTTTATCAATTCTGCCTGTATTCTTTCTGCACTGATATTTTTCAATGACAGCACCTGTGAACGAATTGCATCTGCGGTATGTTCTTCAATTGCAAAATCCAACTGTGCGGAAAATCTCACTGCACGCAGGATTCGCAGAGCATCTTCTTCAAAGCGTTCCTTCGGATCACCTACACAACGGATCAAATGATAATTCAGATCCTTCATTCCGCCAAATGCGTCTACCAGACGAACATCATCATTATATGCCATTGCATTGATCGTAAAATCACGACGGCGCAAATCTTCTTCCAGCTTATTTGTGAAGATTACTTCCTTTGGATGGCGGCTGTCTTCATAAACTCCGTCAATTCGATATGTCGTCACTTCATACATATCTTTCCCCATAAGAACCGTTACCGTTCCATGTTCAATTCCAGTATCTACTGTTCTCGGAAAAAGTGCTTTTATTTCTTCCGGCTTTGCAGACGTAGTGATATCCCAGTCCTGAGGTTCTTTTGCAAGAATTGAATCTCTCACACATCCTCCAACCGCATATGCCTCATATCCATGCATCTGTAAATTTTCAATAATCTCTGTCACTTTGCCAGGTAACGTAATCTTCATATAATTTCTGTTCTCCTCTTAGCCTTATAATTCGCAGTTATTTACTGTTCTTGGGAATGGAATTACGTCACGAATGTTTGACATACCTGTCAGATACATTACACAACGCTCAAATCCAAGACCAAATCCTGCATGACGTGTAGAACCATATTTTCTAAGATCCAAATAGAACTGATAGTCCTTCTCTTCCAGCCCAAGCTCATTCATTCTTCCAAGGAGCTTGTCATAGTCATCCTCTCTCTGGCTTCCTCCGATAATCTCACCAATTCCCGGTACAAGACAGTCTACTGCTGCTACAGTCTTACCGTCTTCATTCAGTTTCATATAAAATGCTTTGATTTCCTTTGGATAATCTGTAACAAATACAGGACGTTTATAAACCTCTTCTGTAAGATAACGCTCATGTTCTGTCTGCAGATCACATCCCCAAGATACTTTATAATCAAATTTATCGTTATTCTTCTCAAGAATCTCTACCGCTTCTGTATATGTTACTCTTGCGAAATCAGACTCTACAACGTTCTTCAGACGCTCAATCAGTCCTTTATCTACAAATGAGTTGAAGAAGTTCATCTCTTCCGGAGCCTGTTCCATCACATAATTGATAACATATTTCAACATAGCCTCTGCCAGCTCCATGTCATCTTCCAAATCTGCGAATGCAATCTCTGGCTCGATCATCCAGAACTCTGCTGCATGTCTTGTTGTATTAGAATTCTCAGCTCTGAATGTTGGTCCAAATGTGTAAATGTTACGGAAAGCCTGTGCATAAGTCTCACCATTAAGCTGACCACTTACTGTAAGGCTTGTTTCTTTACCAAAGAAATCCTGACTGTAATCTACTGTTCCGTCTTCGTTCTTTGGAAGATTTTCCATATCAAGTGTTGTTACTCTAAACATCTCTCCTGCACCTTCACAGTCACTTCCTGTGATTAACGGAGTGTGTACATATACAAATCCTCTCTCCTGGAAGAACTGATGAATTGCATATGCTGCCAGAGAACGTACACGAAATACTGCCTGGAATGTATTTGTTCTCGGACGAAGATGCGAAATAGTTCTAAGATACTCAAAGCTGTGACGCTTTTTCTGCAGTGGATAATCCGGTGCTGAAGCACCCTCTACTGTGATTTCGTCTGCCTGAATCTCAAATGGCTGTTTTGCCTGTGGTGTTGCGACCAATGTTCCTGTCACTACGATTGCAGCTCCGACATTCTGCTTTGAGATTTCCTGGAAATTCTCCATCTTGTCATGATACACAATCTGAAGTGGTTCAAAATACGAGCCATCATTTACCACGATAAATCCAAATGTTTTAGAATCACGGATACTTCTGATCCATCCACCAACTGTTACTTTCTTATCCAGATATTCTTCTCTGTTCTTAAATAACTCTTTTACTGTTATCAAATCCATATCAAAATACTCCTTTTTCTATCTTCAGTTACACAATATCAGTATTATAGCACTGCTCGTTTCTAAAGTGCAATGCTTTCAATACATTATTTACTCCAACTATCTTCTTTCGTGTTTCTTATTTTACATATCCTATAAATGTATTTCCGCTTCCTGCCACCATTGCTTCCATTGTCGCAGTATCTACCGTCTTGCCTTCGCCTGTGTCCGGATCAATATAAGTGACATTGTCTGTCGTATATCCAACCAGCAGAATCGCGTGACTTGCATCTGTCATAGCAATAACCGGTCTTCCTTTATTGATAATGTAAAGAATCTGGTTTAATGAACATCCTGTCAAATCCATTCGCTTTGCATCATACTGCTCCATATAATTTGTACATGCCTCCAATGAAGTCTGATCGTCCGCTTTCTTAAATGCCCCTACATCTGTACTGTACACCAGATCTCGGTTTCCTTTTTCCCAGACATAAGCCTGTTCCGAAGAAATCACAACACCGGAAACCTGCTCTGCTTTCTGGATTGCATAAGCGGCTTTATCATAAATTGCTACCAGCTCGCCCATACCATAAACATAATATTTATCCGAACGTATCTCATCATCAAATGCTATCGTAATCGACTTTGATGATACAACCTGCTTTGGTCTTAATATCTTCGGTGACATTTCCTCAATTCCATCCGCAAAGGTGAATCGCATCTGCCTTTCTTTTACGTCCGATGAAGTAATCTCCAGTGTGATATTATTCTTTTTACGTTCTTCATTACTCGTAATATAATCCTGGACCGCCGTAGTATAAGTATTCTCATTTCTCGTCAGACGATTTAGCGTTACCATATTAGAATCTACCAGTATATCGGAAATATATACACCTTCCTGTGCATATGTCTTCAACACCTGATTTGAAGAATCCCTGATTTCCAACTGATACATCGGTAAAATATCCTGCCCCGTAACCGTAGTCCCTTTATCCGATTCACGTATCCTTCCTACAATAAAGTCACCTGCAACAAAGCCAAGCGGACGGACAGCCTCTTCTTCATTCGCTTCAACTGTATAAGATTTTCCATTTGCCAGGTTCAACACTTCTACCTCTGTAGCTGTATTTAACGAACCATCTTTCTCATATGCGATCAAATGTCCATCCTCAGATACCACATACTGTCCTTCGTCCAGATCTTCTGCCAGTTTGGTCTGCTCATAATCTTCCATTGATACTTGATAAAACGTACCGCCTGCGAGTACATAAAGCATCTGTTGCTCTTCGTTAAAATATACCATCTTTCCAAGCTCGTCTTCCGCAATTGCAAATGACTTTGTACTCGGGATAAATGCCTTTTCCTGTACGGCATTTTTATTATCATCAAAGTAATAAACCGCAACACCAACCTGTCCTTCATATTCTCCACGATTCATATATCCATATACGGCAAATGTTATATTTCCCTTATTGTCCATCTGAATGATACGTACTGCATGCTGGTCATTTCTGGAACGTTCATCCTGCCCTTCCATATTAGCAAAGCTAAACACTTGTGATAATTCATCTGTATTTTTATTATATAACCACAAATCTCTCTCCTGGACAAATGCTACAATAGTTCCTTTTTTATTTGTCGCATAGGCAACATCCGAATTCGTCACGCCCAGCATAATACCATCTTTATCTATCACCTGCTTATTTCCGTTGAATATCTGGTTCATCGTTCTTGAATAATCCAGCAGATACATCTGCCCTGCATTACAACGCACACGGAAAAACTCTTTTACATTGTAAGTTTCCACTTCACCGCTGTCTCCGGTACATGTCACCTGATATCTTGCTAACAAAGACGTATATACTGTATTACATTCTTTGATGCTCCAGTCCACATCTGTTGACACTTGTGGATTTAAGTCTCCCCACTGTAAATGCGAAATATTCGAATGAATATTCACAGTCTGCAATGTTGTATTATCACTTTCTTCATTTGGCTCAAGATAAGCTTCCAGTTCTTCTGCATATTGTTTGTCAAATGTTTTCTCATGGATGCTTTTAGCAAAATTCAGACACTCTCTGGCTGAACGATTGAAATTCTGCTCGATTCTTGTGTAATAATAAACATCCTTATCTTCCAACGTTAAAGTTACTTTTAGAACTGCCTCCTGAATTGAATCGTCCACTGCACGACTTAAGTTTAACGTCACTTGCGATGATTCCGTATCCGAATTTCCACCATTCCATTCTTCAACATTTTCTTTCAGATAGCAGTCCTTTCCGTCAAGCGAATACGCCTCGTAAGAAATTTTCCGGATCTGCTCTCCATAGCTATAAAGATTCAACTGTAATGTCCTTGTTGCTGCCACCGGAGTGATCGTATCACGCATTGCTGTTATGTTCATCTCCGTAGTATACCCCGGCAACGCATTTACCTCATTGTCATCTACAATGACCGATACCATCGGCAATGTCGGCTCACCTAAACTAATCGTCTGGTCATCGGTTCCCTTATTCATGACCAGACTGCTCACAAGTACTGCTGCTAAAAATATCAGGATGAGAATTCCTATTTTCATCCATTTCCTTGATTTTTTTCTTTTCTTCATATTCAGTTTTGACCCCTTATTTTTTTAATTTTGTTTTCATTTGACTTCACCTGTCCATCTCTGCCTAATTAAGCAGTCTCCCCAATGTCGGTGATGCATGCAAAAATTCTTCGCATGCCTGAATCTGTTCTTTACATTGTTTTTCTTTCTTTATATGCTTCTCCTTTGCCTTCACCGCTCGAAGTAAAATATTCTTCGGTGTATGTTCCATATCTATAAATTCCAGAACCTGTGTATCATATCCCATACTTTCCAGATATTCTGCTCTCAGACCATCTGTCACAAGTGCTGCAAATCGTTCTTTTAGTAATCCGTATTTCATAATCGGAGCCAGAACCTCATTTTCAATCTGGCTGTTCAATTCATGCTGACAACAAGGAACTGAAAGTATGACTTTTGCATTCCAGCCAACAGCCTTTGCCAGTGCATAATCTGTTGCCGTGTCACATGCATGCAGTGTCACAACCATATCAACTTCATTGACACCCTCATAATCTGCAATATCGCCCTCTAAAAATGTCAGTTTTTCATATCCGTATTCCTTGCTCAATGCATTACAATGTGCGATAACCTCTGATTTCAAGTCTAGTCCGATGATGCGGATATCGTATTGCTTCAATTCATGCAGATAATAATACATTGCAAATGTCAAATAAGATTTCCCACATCCAAAGTCCAGAATTGTGATTTCTCTATCCTTATCCAGCTGTGGCAGGATATCCTCAATAAATTCCAAAAAGCGATTGATCTGCCGGAACTTATCAAACCGTGTTCTCACAATCTTGCCATCTTGTGTCATAACCCCAAGATCCTGTAAAAATGGTACCTTCATACCTTCCTGTAAAATATATTTTTTGCTTCGATTATGTGCCTGTATTTTGACGTTCCTGCTTGTTTTTACAGCTCTTTTCTGTATTGTAACCTTTCCCTTTTTACTGATAAGTATCGTATAATCTGTATCTTTGGTTGCCATCTGCATTTGTTTAAATTCTTTCATATAATCAACAATTCTCTCAACTGCTGCATCCGGCTCCAGATTTTCATGAAATGCTTGTGTCTTCGAAAAAGATTCTAATTGCAAAAATAACCGGTCTTTCATCATTACCGGTCTGACTTTTACTTTTATAATTCCCTCTTTTGTACGGGGATTACTCAAAATAGCCTGTATAAAATCTATATTTAATGTTTCACATAACAATTTTTTTATATTTTCCATATTTACTCTTTCTATGTTTAAATTGTTACTGTTCACAGTACCTGAAAACAGTAAAATCAAATTTTCTATCGAATATAATTTTTCCTACTATCGGATTTATTTTATCACAGAAGTTTTTTCGGGGCAACCGACAAGAGAGTGAGTTTATGGCTTTTTTACAAAATGTAAAAAGTCATAAACCCACTCTCTGTTATTTCTTTTTATCGACTTTCTTTAAGTGGTAATGTGATCGTCACCTTAAACAAATCACCATCCACATATACTTCAAATGTTCCACCTTGCATCTCTGTCAATGTACTTGCAATAGAAAGCCCGAGACCGCTTCCTTCTGTACTTCTTGAAATATCTCCACGGATAAATCGTTCTGTAAGCTCTTCCGCTTTAATATTCAGCTTCTGAGCGGAAATATTTTTCAATGTAAATTCTGCCACTTCTTCTTTTATTTGCAGATCGGCATATACACGTGTTCCCGGCATTGCATATTTTGCCGCATTATTGAAAATATTTTCCAGAACGCGCCACATCCTGCGTCCATCTACATGAACAATAACCGGGGATTCCGGAACAGATGCAATCACTTCCAAATCATTTGTCGACATCTTCTCTTCGATTTCGCCAATCGTCTGATTCAATATTTCCACAAAATTGACATCCATCATCTGCAGATTTATATTGCCACTGCTCACCTTTGATGCTTCTACCACATCCTCCGTCAATGTCTTTAACCTCTGAGACTTTTCCTCTAAGACTTTCAAATATCCCTGAATCTTTGGATCATCAATCTCTTCTCGCTTTAACAAATCCACATAATTAATAATCGATGTAAGAGGTGTTTTAATATCGTGCGACACATTTGTGATCAAATCCGTCTTCAGTCTTTCACTTTTGATTTTTTCATCTACAGCACGATTCAATCCATTTCCTATATCATTTATCATCTCCGCAGTATGTTTATATTCGCCCTTTAGTTTTTCTGTCGGTATCTGATATTCCAACTCTCCGGATGCAATTCTTTCAATTCCTTTTCGTATCTTATCCTTTGCAATTGCGTTTCGCACAATATAATATACCCCTACAATTTCCGCTACGAACATAAGGAAAATAAACAAACTGAAACCTGAGCTCATACCAAGCCAGTGAATACATACAAATCCAATAAACACTATAACTGCCCGCCAGGTAATACTTCGATTTCTCCAAAAATCGCAGAAAAATCTAACAATTGCACACAAGACTTTGATACACCATTTTAAAATGAAGTATAAAATACTATTTTTCCAGAGGATTCGTCCCTTAATCCTTCTTACCAGACTAAGATATCCCGCAAGGAACAATACCATACTCAGTCCCATATAAATCGTTACGAGCACATAATTCATTCCTGACAAAGAAAATGTATAATAATACTGTTGAGATGTATTTCCCCAACCCACAGCATCGTAACAGGTTACTTCCCAGCATCCTCCGACAAACATCGTCAGAAAAATCCATGGCACAATTACAAGCGCTGCTCCCAATTCGCTCTTCCAATAATCATATGAATTCAAATGAAGTTCTTCATCTTCTGAATTTCGCCCTGCTACTACTGTCAGCCAGACTATAATGATTAAACACAGTGCTATGCCGACTATAATAAATGCACTTGCCATATTGATATATGGAGCATATTGCCGGTAATTTTGATTATATGTGTAAAATACGTCCTGAACCGGGAAATCTGTATCGACCGCTGCCACAAAAATATAATTGTCGGATTCTTTATTGTCTTCTGCTAAAATATGAAAGACTTCTTTCCATTTTCTGGCATCTGTATCTTTTAAGTTCGATTCAAAATCTGCCAACTTAGGCTTTACTACAACATACTTGCTATGCTCTTGTTTTTTTAATTCTTCTATATTTTTATCTACATCACTATATTGTGTCCATGCACTATTATTTGTGTACACTTTCTTCGCCTGCTGATCCACAAGCAGATACTTGAAATTTGTATTTCCTTCCGAAAAATCTGTAGAATCTTTATATTCGCCATACTGTTCTGCATCACAAGCAATATTCTCCAATGAACTGCTCAAATCATTGTATATCTTATCCAGCTTTCCGTTTAACTTTTCATTTTCATTAATGAGTGTTAACAGATTTTTTGCACCAATCGGCGCAGCCTCTTCTTTTCCTATTGAAGAATCCCAATTACTGTCATATATCCAACAATCTGTGTAGAGAGTATTTCCTTTTTCATCTTCAATTCGGATGGTATCATAATATTTTGACATTCCCACGCTATAATTATAAGACAAATTATCGTAAAATGTTTGCAGCTGACTATTCTCCCCTGCATTCTCCTCCGGTCGAAGCTGGGCTCCATTTAAAATAACCCTGAGTTTAGCATCATTGATCAGGTTTTGGAATTCATTATAATAGTAATAATAGTATTTTCCATCTTTTTTCTTACAGACAATAATGCGATAGTCATCCGCATCCTCACTACTCATTTCTTTTGCCTGTCCCCATGCTGCCAGCTCACCTAACTTGTATGCAACTCCGGAAGTATTCTCTCCGGATATCGTTCTGTTTTTTGCATACTCTGTAATGTCTACAATCTTATCCGGATTATATTTGCCATCTGTCTCGAATTCGTCTTGTATATGAATCCTCTCCGCCACGTAGGTTGCCGTCTGATACATTGTTTGCTCAAATGATTTTGCATTCTCATATTTTTTCTCTGCTCGTAGCTTTGCATCATATACTACACCATTCAAGCTTGCCAATAAAAAAACACTAATTCCAAGCAATATTGCTGTAACAATCGCAACAAAAACCAATATCGCCTTTGTAATCGGTTTTTTATACCATTTCTTCATATAATCACACCCTTACCTCTTAATTTAGGAAGCTGCATTTTATATTTACAGCTTTTCAATCTTATATCCGACTCCCCACACTACTTTTAGATAACGTGGTTCTCTCGGATTGATTTCAATTTTTTCCCGGATATGACGAATATGTACCGCCACTGTATTATCAGCTCCGATTGCCTCCTCATTCCATATTGATTCATAAATCTGGTTAATTGAAAATACTCTTCCCTGATTTTTCATTAATAATTTTAAAATATTGTATTCAATCGGTGTCAGTTTTACAGATTCCCCATCTACTGTGACCTGTTTCAAATCATCGTTCATCTGCAGTCCACCGGTCTCATAAATGGTATCCTTCTGTTCTTTTGCATTCCCGCCAAACTGGGTATACCTGCGAATCTGTGATTTCACACGTGCGATTAATTCCAACGGATTAAACGGCTTTGTCACATAATCATCTGCACCTACATTTAATCCTAATATCTTATCTACGTCCTCTGATTTTGCCGATAAAATAATGATTGGAATACTATGCTTTTCGCGAATCTTTAATGTTGCACGGATTCCATCCAGTTTTGGCATCATCACATCCAAAATTAACAAGTGCACTTCCTCTGTCTCCAACAGCTTTAATGCCTGTTCGCCATCATATGCTTTCAAGATATGATAGCCTTCCTGAGTCAAATAAATATCTATTGCCTCTACGATTTCTTTATCATCATTACATACTACGATGTTGTACATTCTTCATCACCTCCCTTACAGTATACATGATAGAACGAAAAAATTAAAAAGGTTTAGGGGAAATCTTATGATTTTATTAATGTTCCATCCATATGTCATTTTTGCTGCTTTTCTTTCAAGTCGAACGTCTGTGAGACAAATTTACTATTTCTCACCACCTGAAGAGGTGGGAGTCTTCCCGACTGAATTCAAGTCGAACATCCGTGAGACTTGGCGCGTGATTCTGGTCAGCGGAGCTGACATATTCTTATCAGAATCACTGCGCATCCCCGCGGAGCGTTTATCTCAGTCGGAGATTGGACTCCGACTGAGATAAAATTCATATTTTCATAATATTTTTTCGATTTCTTTTATAATTTCAACATATTTTAGACATATTTTCTGGATATAATAATCTCAGATAGTTGATACAGCAACTATCTCCCCCCCTCATAAAGTTAAGATATCTTGGACAGATTTCAAGATATCAAACTTTACTCTCATTCCTTTTAGTTAAATAGAAAACACGAAATCCGTTAGCCATAGTGGTTAGCGGATTTTTGTTTCCCCGCATATTGTTCTTTTTCGGACTTTAGTTTCTAAGTTGTTTATAATTTTTCGATTTCTTTTATAGATTCAACATATTTTAGACACATTTTCTGGATATAATAATCTCAGATAGTTGATAAAACAACTATCTCCCCCCTCATAAAGTAGACATCGGGCGTAACTTCCCGATGTACACTTTACTCTCATTCCTTTAGATAACTATAAAACAACGAAGCCCGTTAGCCCTTGTGGTTAGCGGGTTTTCGCTGTTCTGTACTTGTTGCAAAATCCGCTTCGGTCAAATCTCGGTCAAATAATTTTCTAAAGAAATGTTGCACCTTTTCTATTCTCTTTCTTATTCTTGTTCTGATTATATGATTTCCTTATACAAATTCTGTAATTTATCCATTTCCGATTTTGCTTTATCATCTGTGACGTGCGTATACAAATCCAGTGTGATTGCTATGGAATAATGTCCGAGGAATCCTTGTACTACCTTTGCGTCAATCCCGGCTTCAAAACAACGCGTTGCAAAAGTATGACGAAGTGCATGTGGATAAAAATGCGGAATCGGTATAAACACTGTCTTGTTTTTCTCTGCCTGCTTTTTTCGTTCCTTATTGATAGATTTTTCTATCCAGTCTAACGTCACTTGAAAGGTGTGTTCTGTAATCGGTTTTCCGTTCTTTCCAACAAACACAAGATTTTCAAATCCCTCTAATGGTTGCCATTCACTAGCTGACAACTGCATTTCTTTCAACTGAATCCACTGACGTTTTAAAGCCTTATACACACTGTCCTGCATGGGAATCGTCCGTATACTGTTCTTTGTCTTTGGTGTCTGGTACTTGAATACATACTTCTTTGTTTCCTTATCTTTGATATACACCAACGTTTTATTTACAGAAATTTCCCGTTTCCGAAAATCTACATCATCCCATGTAAGCCCAAGCAGTTCTGCTTTTGTCAATATAAGTCTAAAAAAAATTTGCTTTTAATTCGCAAAAAGCACCACTGTTTTCATCCAGTGATGCTCCTGCGAACAATCTTATTCCGTTTATGCTTTTTCTTCTTTGTAGAAAATGTCATCCATCTTCCAGCTTATCTCCATACGACCTGGTTCATAAATAAAGACTTTCTCAATAATCTTTGACAGCTGTATTTTGTCAAAATCCTGCAATGCTGCAATCTCATTTACTTCCATTTCTTTTTCTGTTGCTTCATCACATTTTTTCTTCGCTGTAGCAATCTCATTCTCCAATTCTGCTATCTGCAAAGTGATTTCTGAAATACGGGAAGTCGTTTTTTCCAGTTCTTCCATATACCCTTCCTTGTCCAACACTTCTGAACGATAATCAGAATACAGTTTCATTTTTCTTGACGAGAGTCGCTTTTTTTCACTTTCCAGTGTTGCGATATTTTCTTCTTTCAAAATTGTTTTATGCCATTCACTTTTCTTTTTCTCAAGATTTTCCGAAATGAGTTGTGCCATATTTCTGGCTGCATCCAGTACTGTTTCTTCTGCTTCTTTCCTGTCCATTTTACTTTCCACACACCCACTAAGACCGCTGATATGTGCCTGCATACAGCGATACCCAGTCTCTCTGCTGGTAAAACCAAGTCTTCTTCCACAGGTCGGACAAAAGAAAATAGGGCAGGCTACTCCTCTTTTTGTAAGAACTCTTTTCTGGTTAGTAAATGCTTTTTCATTTGCTTTCTGGAATAATTCATCGGATATAATTGGTTCATGTGCATTTTCTACAACAATCCACTCTTCTTTATCATTGGAAACCAATTTATTGCTTCCTGTTCTTGCCACTCTCTTTTTATTCCAAATAATTTTCCCAAGATACACTTCATTTTTGAGCATATCTGAGATTGTTGTGACTGACCAGAGTTTCTTTTCTTTTTCGTTTTCTCTGTGCATTTTTATACCTTTTCTGCACATATACTCCCGGCATGTAAGCACATGGGTTTCGTTCAGATATTTTGCTATCTGTCCTTTTGTTTTCCCATCTGCCGCCATTGTGAATATCAGTTTCACTATTTCAGCCGCTTCTGGGTCTATAACCAGATGATGCTTATCTTCTGGATCTTTAATATATCCATATTTGGGAAAAGCCGGCATATATTCACCGTTTTTAGCATGTGTTTTCATAGCAGAACGAACTTTTCTGGACAAATCTCTGCTGTACATTGCATTCAGCATATTTTTTAACGCTACGCTCATTCCTCCAGTAAAACCAGAGGAATTGATACTGTCAAAGCCATCGTTAATTGAGATAATTCGAATACCAAGGACTGGCAGGATTTTTTCCAGATAATTCCCCACTTCCAGATAATCTCTTCCAAATCTTGAAAAGTCCTTTATAACAATACTTTTTATACGTCCTGTTTTTGCATCTTCCATCATCCTCTGAAAGCCAGGACGGTTAAAGTTTGTACCACTGTACCCATCGTCTACATATTCAACTACTGGACAGTTAGTAAATTCGTCCTGTTTTTTGATAAATTCGTTTATCAGCATTCTCTGTGCACTGACACTGTTACTTTCGGCTTTTATACTGCCATCTACATCATTATCCTCCGACGAAAGTCTGATATAAACAGCGATACATTCTGTTACTGGCATAACTCAGCCTCCCGTTCTTTTGCATATTTTCTTAATTCTTCCAACATATCATCATACACCAAACGTACCGTAATAGAACCGCTTTCATGTATTTCGATTTTTTCTACAAAAGCATTGACCATTTCCTTTGTCAGCGTTCTCGTATTGCGGTATTTATTGATCAATGTTTCCCATTCTTCCTCTGTGTGAAAATTTTTTTCATATCCAACCTGATGCTTTAATAAAATTTCCATGTTATTCTGGATCTCTTTTTCTGTTTCCGCATCCTGCTTTGAAAATGTTTCATACTGCTCTGCATCAATAATACGGCACACATAATCCTCAAACAATCTTTCCCGGTGTACTGCCACTTTTTCCAGTTCTTTCCGGCATTTCTTGATTTCCCTGTTAAACACATCATATTTTTTAATGCTTTCCTGTCTTTGATTCAACCGCCGAATCAAATCTACATTTTCAACATATACATTGATATGTGCACGTATCACACGCAGTACATAATCATTCACTTCCAAATCAGTGATAGAATGTGGCGTACACTTCCCGTGGAGCTTATTATTTCCACAGTAAAACCTACGATGATTGCCTTTTGTTTTCCCATATAAATACATGGTTTTTCCACAGTCTGCACATACAATTTTCTGCTTGAAAAAGTTGAAGTCTCTTACATTATTGCCATTTGATTTACGAGCTTCATTAACCCGCTTTACGATATGACCAATCTTTTCCTGTACCTCATCAAAATCCTTTCTGCTCACAAGTGCCTCATGGGTATTTTTGATAATGATCCATTCTTCTTTCTGATTCATTTTCTGTCTCTGTGCAGCCCAGGAATCATTGGTAAACTGATTATGCACACTATCACCGGCATAATATTGATTCTCAAGGATTTTGTGGACTGTTCCTCCACTCCATGTCCATGCCGCTGACTTTTCATTTGCTTTTCCTGCTTTATCCAGCTTGTAGGCTTTCGGGCAGAGATACCCATCCGCATTTAATTTCCGGGCAATCTCAGCATAAGTCATTCCATCAATAAAATACTGAAATATCTTTTTCACCACTGGTGCTGCTACTGGATCTGGAATCAGCTGATGAGGATTATCCTTGTCTTTTTCATAACCATAAGCCATCTGACCGGAAGGAAATTCGCCATTTGCCCAGCTCGTCCGGTATGAACTTCTTATTTTCTTTGCCAAATCTCTGGAATAAAACTCATTATACACGTTTGACATGCTGATCAGCAGACTTATGTCATCTCTGAACGAATCATAATGATCATTCACCGAAATAAAACGCACATTAAAGAATGGGAACACTCTTTCAATATAGCTTCCCGCCTCTACATAATTTCTTCCAAGCCTAGAAAGATCTTTAACAATAACACAGTCAATATTTCCCTCTTTGATGTCCTGCATCATCTCATTAAAACCATCTCTCTCAAAATTAGTTCCGGTTTTAGATATATCATAATATTCCTTTGCAACCACGATATCTTTCTGTTCTTTTACGAAATTATGAAGCAAAACCATCTGCGTTTCTATCGTATTTCTTTCTCTGTTCTTTTCACTCTCATAAGAAAGCCTTGCATAAAGGGCTGCATGTGAAACTTTTTCACACTGGTTTTCAGCTTCTGTAACCAAATTTTCTTTATTTCCAACATTCACATAATCTACTTTTCTTGATTTTCGAGCCATTTATACGACCTCCCTCTTTTGAATTTCTATTCTTCCGTCCATACCTGTGCTGACATCACATCCCACCGACTGTATCTGCCGTAACAGGGATTGATAACAGTCATCAAAATTAAATCTGACTTCAATATGTTTTTTGTCATATACCAATATCTGGTCAATCAGTTCAACAGCAACAGTTCTTGTAAGTTCTTGTATATTCTGATGCTCGGCAAAATAATCCAGCCAATGATATTTATCACTTTTTGATTCCAGGACTTCACTGATCTGTTGATCAATGCTTCGGACTGCTTCCTCGGCTTTTTTCCGTTTTTCTGTGTACCCGTCATGAAGCTCTTTATAATCTTCTTTTGAAATGATTCCTTCACGGAAATCCTCATATAGATAATCTCTTAACTCCCGGCATCGCACGGCTTCTTTTTCTTTTGCTTCTTTTCTAATTTCCAGTTCTTTTATATCCAATTCTTGAAATGGTACTTCATGGATAAAATCCATGATTTTTTTCATATCAAGGATATTTTCAATATGGATTTTTACCAGTTCCAATACTGTTTCTTCTAGTTTACCCATTGGTATTCTGTGTGCTGCACACGCTTTCGTAGCCGCATGTCTGGAACAGATATAGTAAGCATATACCTTTCCTCCTGCCGGAACATCCCGTTTGATCATCATTGCCCCACAGTCTCCACAAACCACAAGTCCAGATAATGGATATACCTTTTCCTCGTTCGGAGAAGTCCTTGTATCTATCCCTAATAATCTCTGCACCAGTGCAAATTCTCGTTCTGATACGATAGCCTTATGGTTTTTTTCAATTCTAACCCAATCTGTCTCCGGCTTTTTCATCAATTTTTTTACTTTATGGTTTGGTGTTGTTCTTTTTCCCTGCACCAGAGTTCCAGTGTATACTTCATTTTCAAGGATTCTTTTTACCGACATGGCGCTCCATTCTGCCTGTTCGTGTGTTTTAAAATTATCCTGAATCCTTATTCCAAGACTGTGCTTGTATTCCATTGGTGAAAGAACACCCTGTTTGTTCAATGCATTGGCAATTGCTGTCTGGCTCATACCTGATAATTTCATGCGGTAAATTTCTTTGACGATACCTGCCGCATATACATCTATCACCAGTTTGTTTTTATTATCTGAATCTTTCTGGTATCCATACGGTGTAAACGCTCCAATATATTCCCCATTTTTTCTCTTTACTTCCAGGTGGCTTCTTATTTTGATAGAAATGTCACGGCAATATGCATCGTTAATGAGATTCTTGAAGGGAATTACGATTTCGTCTGCCTGACTTTTCCCTTCCAGGCTGTCATAATGATCATTGACCGCAATAAACCGCACGCCAAGTGCCGGAAATAATCTTTCGATATATTTTCCGGCATCAATATACTCACGTCCAAAACGGGAAAGGTCTTTTACAACGACACAATCCACAATTCCTTTTTTGATATCTTCCAGCATCATCTGAAATGCAGGACGTTCAAAATTAGAACCGCTGTAACCGTCATCCACCCGTTCTGATACAACAACTATATCCTTTTTATCTTTTAGGAAATTTTTTATCAGATCTTTCTGATTTGAGATACTGTTGCTTTCACGCTTTCCAGCAGTAGCAACATCGCCATCTTCTTTCGATAAACGAACATAAATGGCTGCATGATAGATTTTCTTTGAATTGTTAATTTGATTCATCTTCATCCTCCTTAGTTTTACCTTTCCATCAACATTGGTAAAACCCAGAGGGTGAGTCGATTTTGTCCTGATATGAATGAGGAGTCCTGAATTCCTCGTTTCCATATTAACATAACTCTTCAGATTTTACCATCACTTTTTATACAGAAAGCAAAAGTTCCTCAAATGCATCTTCAAAAGATACTCCATTGTTTGCAAACCTTATTTTCACTTTTACATTTCCTATACAGACAAGATAGGGATTTCCCACCTGTCTGAGATATTGAGCTATTCTTTTTTCCTTCGTCTGATTCCGGTCAATCCTTATTTTTCGGATATCCTTCAATTCCTTCAGATCCACATCATCAAAATCCGTTTCCAGATAGTTTCTATATTCTTCCGCAGTCATGCCCTTCTCCTTCCATTCCCATCTGAATCCGTACTGCTTTCAGTACCCGATCCAGGCTCCACTTATTTACTCTTCCGCATTTCTCAATAATACATTTTGTAGAAATGCTCATAACCTGTTCAGCCAATGCCAGGCTTCCTTTTCGGATCCCTATCATATCGTATTTACTGATAAATACATGTGTTGGTAAATACCGCTTCTTATATATTCTTGACGTCAGCGGAACTACTGTAATGACTGAACTGTATGTATTAGCTTTGTTGTTACTTACTACGATCACCGGTCTTACTCCACCCTGAACCGAAGTTGTCGGGAACATACCGAGATCCGCCCATAAGATATCTCCTCTTCGAATCGTCACTTGTCATCTCTCCAATCTTTTTTTATTTGTAAAGCATTCATAGCGCTATATTGGCTCCACAGGAATACGGCAGAGTTCCTTTCCAAGACGGAAAGCTCTGCCGCATAACCTCTATAGCCAATTTGATTATTAAACAGTGCTCGCTCGATTCTATTTATCCTCGATACCCCGAATCGTTACTCCTACATCTGCAGGAAGGGAATAATAACCTGTCCGGATGCTACACTCCGGACCACAACCAAAAAACTCTCGTTTCCAGGCTCCAGCAGTTCATAGGTTTACCAGTTACAGACTTCTCAGGGTCTGCAAGTGTATCGCATCTCACACATGTCATCGCATCACCAGTCTGCCGACTGGCTTTGGTCAGTGCTTTTTCGCAGCATTATTAGCTCTAAAAAGGTTTTTACGTCTTATAATCCTATAGCGGCATCTTCCTCGTGCTCACTGTATGAAATGTCACGTCAGTTATTATTGGATATTCAGTTATCATGGTTCATTTTAGGAAGTCCTTTAACTTCCTCTAATTACTAAAGTCAAATGACTTTGGCAGATGCAAAAGATTTTGAAAAATTTTTTAAAAAAATTTATTCATATACATTTCACGCATCTTATTAAGAGTGGATTTCAGCTTGTATGACAGCATCTGTCTGGAAATCCCCATAATTTCCGCCATCTGTGTCTGTGTCTTGTTTTCAAAGAAAATGCCATAAATAATCATGCGTTCCTCTGAGTTCAGTTGATAGATCACTGTGTGAATATCCTGCTGTTCCATTTTTGTCAGTACACAGTGCTCCACATCACAGTTCAGATCTGGAAAATCCTCAATCATGAAGCCTTCTCCATCAATAGACTGACCGCTGTAAGGTACTTCTCTCAGCATCTTATCCACAACCTCACCCAGTTCATTCTTAATCTCAACTTTTTTTGCCTTGCTGCTTCTGTAAAAATTATTCATCGCATACGCAACTTCTTTTGTAATCTCGATCATTTCTCCATCAATATTTGCGTAATACTTTCCTTCGTAAAAATATGGGTGTTCAATATACATATCCGTTCCTCCTGAATTTGAAATCTTGTTGCTCGTTTCAAATCCAGAAGGCGGACCTCTGTTTAGGATCATGCCTGCTCCGCCTTTATCCTGCCGGGATACGCCCGCAGTTATTGGCTGAGAAATTCAGGCACGAAAAAAAGCCCCAGTAGTTTTTTCTTAACTACTGAGGCTTTCGTCTCTTTCTTGTATTCAGTTATCTATGCCTTCTTTCATCAGCATAATCATTGTATCAGGATAAAGTTCACAAAGTATCCGCAATATATTCCCATAAGTTCATATCATTATTGGAATCGTACATATTTCAGTATAAAAAGTTCACCGTGTTATTTTTCTGCTTCTTTTCCATCTATATATAGTTGAAATTTATCAGGATTATTGACTACATCATAGTCCTTTCCGTATTCTACAGGTCTATATTCGGCTGTCATTACCGATTCCCCATCTTCAATATCCTCTTTCCATAAATAGATGTTCATATCAAGGCTCGTCGCATATCCCCTGTCTGTGGAGAATTTTGTCGAATAAAATGAATCATCCTTGTACATCTGCAAAAGTTCTCTTGCAAAAGCTTCTTTATCCCCGATATGTCCCCGGTTAGCCACCACTGTAATATTTTCATCTCGATTTACGGAAAATGTTCCAACTACATCCGGTTCGCCTTCCTTATGACCAGATTCAGATTTCCCATAAATACTTCCTGCAGCAATTATCAAGATCACTGCTCCTGTTATCACTGCAATTATCTTTTTCTTCATATTTTCATTAATTTCCTTTAAATTGTTTTACTGCGTAATTGACTACTTCTTCCGGTGTAGGTCTGTCTCCTTTAAGTGTCATTTTCTTCCATTCTTCCTGCACAGCCGGATCGGGATTATCAAATCCTGCATCTATGGCTATCTGCATTTCTCTGCGTACCTCTTCTGGTGTTGTGTTGTACTTTTCTGCAATCTTCTCATAAATAGTTTTCTCTCTCATTCATTTTCCTCCAATATACAGGTAGAATTATATCTTGTTCTATAGAACTAATTTAGCATATTTCTATTGTCATGAAAAGACACTTTACAACTTAAAGCTGGATAAAGGGGCAAAAAAAAGAAGAGCTACTTGCTCTTCCTAGTTTTGTCATATTATTCTTCCAATAATGTATGGATTACTTTGATAATTTTTTTCTGCTCTTTGATCGGAAGTTTTTCTATTTTCTCTGCCAGCTCATTGGTAACACCTGTAACTGAATGTGCCACAACATCAATCAAAAGAGTATCTGCAGAAACATCTAATGCATTTGCAATTGCAACAAAGGTATCCAATTTTGTAACTTTCAAGCCTCTCTCTATTACACTCACATGCGTCGGACTTAAATTTACTAATGCAGCCAGTTCCTCTTGCGTGAGATTTTTTGCTTCTCGTGCTGATTTGATTCGCTGTCCTACTGCTTTCAAATCCATCGTAACACCTCCTCCAGAACGAATAATCGTTCTGAATTTAGTATACTTGTGAATATCTTAAATATACAGAATCGCAAAACCAAGTTCTAATTCTACAGAACTATATTCAAAGTTTTTCTTTGCATTTTCGTAAAAAAGCGTTATGATTGAATCAGTTAAATCAAAGGAGGTATCAAATCATGAAATCACATAAATACTGGTCCTTAGGCGCACTTTTCTGTATGTTGGGATGCATTTATTCTGGAATCAAAAAATCTATGACTGCACATAAATACTTTGCCTATTCTTCATTGCTTTGTATGGGCATGTCCATTTATTCCGGTCACAAACTGGTTTCTCCAAAGAAGAAAAAAATCACTGAATCAAATAATAGTGAGAATAGTTAAATAAAAAATTGATCTTTATTCATCAAAGACAAAGTTGCTGGAGAATATTCTTTCTCTCCAGCAACTTTCTTTATCTTTAAGCCATTGAAACACAATACTGTCCAATCAGCTTCGTCCAACTATTATATTTATTCTTTTCACACACCTTTCGGCAAATTTCATTTTCCATCAATACACAGAACATCTTATCATAATCAAATGCCCAGACAGCACCTTTCACATGGTTTTCCACTGCATTCTGATCTATGCTTTTCAAACGACTAATCATTTTTTCAATTTCTGCATTTTCCAAGTTACCAATATTTTTACAGATGAATCGAAAGAAATTCAACGTTGCATATTCGTCATGCCAATGGAACTCTTCTGGATTGTTTTTAATTTTACTGGCTCGCTGCTGTTCTTCGATTATCTGATCAGCTATACCTTTCATCGAATCTTCGTATCTCATATTACTCACCTACTCTTCCTCAACGCCCAGTGACGGTTTAAATCTTTTATCCTTTGCCTGCGGTACCACGATCTCATAAAAGTAAAACCCTAAATATCCAAGTGCCTGCTTCTTCATTTTATAAAATGAAGTCCTACCTATACCTAACTCCTGCTGTACTTCCACATCTGTCTTATTATAATGACTACAAAAACAGGAATGAAGGATCTCACTGAGCATCACACCATTCGGTGCATAAAACTTCACCAGTGTCATTCCGCGATAGATCATATCTGACAAACCGTAAATGATCATCAGGTTATTCATTTCCCGGTGCATCTTCGGCACATTCAGCTGATTACTATAAATGCTCAGATAACTTAACGCATATGCCATATCTTCATTGATCTTCTCCTGGCACTCCATATCTAGTTCTTCTAACACAATCTGATTTTCTAAAATCAATTTCTGATAGCTTGTCATCAGTTCTTTAATATCAGTATAATGTCTTTCGATTGTAACTTCCAGATAATCCTGTGCATAGCTTGCCATCTGGAAGGTAATTTCTTTCATTGATTTAATTGCATAATCTCTGTCTGTCATCAGTTTCAAAATCTCCTTATCATCATCACACTAACTGGCGGTCTTTCAGACCAGTTCGCTTTCCCCATGATTTTGATGGGAAGCAATTACTTACTATAACTTGCAGAAGCGGATATCCAAAAGGCATTGTGGGAGCTGCCTTTGCTGACCGGAATCCCTCTTCTTATGTAAAACCTGCAGGAATATAAAGGGAAAGTGACTATCCCTGCCGGTTAATAATCCAAATAATATCGTCTATACCAATCTCTCCTTATGCTGTTTTTCTCTCCATAAACCATTTATCCACTTCGTAAAACAAGTGGCTTTCCTGCCCCTGTATCATACAGGTGTACATCATTCCTACACCGCCTGCCTTTCTGCTGGCGCATCGCTCGATTTTCAAAATTCTGTCAATGCTATACTTTCTTCCATCCTCCCATGTAAAAAATATGGGAACCAGCTGTCCGTCTTTACGAAACTCTGCTACTACATCTACATATACTTTGTTCATGCCGACACCTCACTATAAAATCTCAATTGCTCTTGGCGATGCCGGGATTCTGCGGATATATCCATTTAACTCCAACTGCTTGATTCTGGAAAATGCTGATGATGTTGATTTCACCCCGATCAATTTTCCAAATTCCCGTACTGTCGGCGGATATCCATGCTCCTTCGTATAATCCAAAATACACTGATAACTTTCTTTCTGTTTTCTGGTTAATGCTTTTTTCAAATCTATCCCTCCAATTACCCATGAAAATAACTGTGTGGATGGATCGTGTGCGTACCAGCGTCTAAGTGGGATAAGACTTTATCCTGATACATTGCCGCTCGCTGTATACTGAAATAACCAAACCGTCGTCTGATCTCATCTACAGTACGATCCAGCTTCTCTAACTTTTCCTTTTTCTCCTGATTTCCAAATAAATCCAACTGCACGGGAATATCATCTAACACAAGATCCGCAGCTCGGATTCCCAGGCTTCTAATGGGATATTCCCATTTGTAATTATCTTTAAATAGCTGAAATGCTGCAGTTACAATCTCGTTTGTAATATTCGTTGGCTGTCGTAAATGTATCTGTCTGGAAAAACTATACAATCCATTATCTCGAACTGTAATTTCTACTGTTTTGCATTTAAATCCATGTTTCCGCAATCGTGCAGCTACACTTT